>JBAUOG010000422.1:0-12228 GCA_049579625.1 Bryobacteraceae bacterium | reverse complement strand
GTCAAAGAGCTCTCGGAAAAGCTGGGCGTCAAGGCGAATCTGGTCATCAAGAAGCTGGTGGAGAAGAAAACCTTCGCCACCATTAACCAGACCTTGGATGTGAAACTCGCTGAAGAACTGGCGCGTGAATTCGGCGCGTCCACGAATCAGGTCAGTTACGAACAGGAATCGACCCAGGAAATCGTCGAGGCGGAAGACACTACCGATCTGGTGCGCCGTGCCCCGGTGGTGACCGTCATGGGCCACGTTGACCACGGCAAGACATCGCTGCTCGACGCGATTCGAAACACTCGTGTCGCCGCTCGCGAGGCCGGTGGCATCACACAGCACATCGGAGCTTATACCGTTGAGAAGAACAATCGCAAGATTGTCTTTATCGATACGCCGGGTCACCAGGCGTTTACCCGTATGCGCGCCCGCGGCGCAAAGGTCACTGACTTGGTGGTGTTGGTGGTTGCAGCCGATGACGGCGTCATGCCGCAGACGGTTGAAGCGATCGATCACGCACGGGCGGCCGGCGTGCCGATTCTGGTGGCCATCAACAAGATCGATAAGCCCGACGCGCAGATCGATCGAATCAAACAACAGCTCTCCGATCGTGGCCTGCAGGCCGAAGATTGGGGCGGCGAAGTGGTGATGGTTCCTGTCTCCGCGAAGACAGGACAGAACCTCGATCTGCTGCTCGAGATGGTCCTGCTTGTCTCCGACATATTGGATCTCAAGGCGAATCCGAATCGCCCGGCGTTGGGCACGGTACTCGAAGCTCAGCTCGACAAGGGCCGCGGTCCGGTTGCCACGCTGCTGGTCCGCAACGGTACGCTGCGCAACGGCGACTTCTTTATCTGCGGGTCCAACTTCAGCAAGGTTCGCGCTATGTTCGACGATCGGGGCAACCCGATTAAGGAAGCGGAGCCTTCGACACCAGTCGAGGTGATCGGCTTTGAAGATCTGGCCGACGTTGGCGACAGCTTCCAGGTTGTTACGGATACGGCCAAAGCCAAGCAGATCGTCACCTATCGCGAATCGAAAGCGCGTGATGTGGCCATGGCCAAGGGCGCTCGCACGGCCACTTTGGATTCGCTCACCAGGCAGTTCAAAGAAGGTGACCTCAAGGACCTCACCCTGGTTATCAAAGCCGACGTGGGTGGCACCGCCGAGGTGCTCTCCGATACATTGCAGGCGCTGAGTACCGACAAGGTGCGCGTGCGCGTGTTGCGTGCGGGTGTCGGCGCTATCACGGAGGACGATGTTCTGCTGGCATCTGCGTCAGAAGCACTGATAGTGGGTTTCAACGTGAAGGTGGAGCGGAATGCGCAGGCGGTAGCCGAGCAGCATAAGGTAGATGTCAGGTTGCATAGCATCATCTACGACCTGGTGGACGAGATGAAGCTGGCGATGACTGGCCTGCTCGACCCTGTGTACAAGGAAGTAATTCTGGGACACGCCGAAGTCAAGCAGACATTCCGGATCAGCAAGGTGGGCGTGGTCGCCGGCTGCTTCGTCACCGACGGTGTGATCAGGCGGGACGGCCAGATTCGCGTGAAGCACGGCAGCGAAGTGATCCATACCGGCAAGATCGAAGCGCTCAAGCGCTTCAAAAACGACGCCAGCGAAGTCAAGAACGGCGTCGAGTGTGGTATCTCGCTGGTGAATTTCAACAACATCAACGATGGCGACATCTTCGAGGCGTTCACGATGGAACGTGTTCTCCCCTCGCTCGCCTCGGCGTAGTCAGCTTTCCATTCGGGGCGGTTTTGAAGTGCCGCCCTGCTTCCCATGCCAGTGATCGGCGTATTGACCCTCGAAATCCACGTAGAGTACTCCCACTCCCTGAAAGAAAAGCGTCACGTTGTCAAAGGGCTCAAGGACCGTCTTCGTGAGCGCTTCAATGTGGCCGTCGCCGAGATCGACCATTTGGATTCATGGCAGCATTCGGTCATCGCCGCCGTCACGGTATCTGGAGACCGTGTCCACGCCGAGCAAGTGCTGCAGCGCGTAGAGGCCGACGCCGCGGGCATTCTGGGCGGCTCGCTCGCTTCGACCAGCGTGGAATGGCTGTGAGCGCCTAGCGGCTCAATCCCGTTGGATCGCAGCCGTCGCAGATGTCCTCGCGTTGCTCCGTATGCCGTTCGAGATACCAGCAAGGGCTGAGGCCCATATGCGGCACAAGCGAGTTGACGCAAGACACGCTCGCAGGATCGTCGAAGAGGAACTCGGTTGAGCCGTTTTTCCGTCTCACCGCATAGACTTTGCGAACCTGAACGGATCCGAGCGCCTGGCGGCTTGCGGGAAGCTTATAGCGGACCGAAACATCGTCCGCCGCGTAACTGAGGGCAGCTAGCGCCAGCACGGCGAATAGAGCTTGCTCTAGCTTCTTGGGCAACCTCACCGTTTACCATACTTGCACTCCCGGGTTCACCGGGCCCTCACCTATTCGTATCGCAGCGCTCGCACCGGGTCGACGCGGCTGGCGCGGAAGGCCGGAATGAACCCAGCCAGGCCCGCTACCGCGGCCAGCAGCAGCGTGGCCAACGCGAGAGTGAGCGGATCAGTCGGCGCAAGACCGTAAAGCTGGCTCTTTATCAGAGAGCTGAGGCCAATCGCCGCGGGCAGACCGACGACAACGCCGATGCCAATCAGGATCAACACTTCCCGCATCACCATCCAGATGACCTTGCCGCCAATGGCGCCTAGCGCGATCCGGATGCCGATCTCCCGCGTGCGCCGTGTAACGTTGTAAGCCATCACGCCATAGAGTCCGATCACAGCAAGCAGTGTGGCAAGCGAGCCGAACACCGTGGAGAGGCTTGAGACAAGCCGCTCAGTGCGCAGCGAGTTGTTGATCTGCTCTTCAGTGGTACGCATCGCGTAAACGGGCACGTTGGGATCGAGGCCGCGGACCTTCTCGCGCATAACGTTGTACATCTGCCTGGGTTCGAGCGTGGTGCGGGCATAGACGGTCATGCCGCCTGCGCGCCGGCCGGCTAGATATGGAATATAAGCCTGGACCGGAATCTCATCGCGCAAGTTGGTGTACTTGATGTCCTTGACGACGCCGATCACTGCCATGTCGGTCTTCGTGCCGGGATCGGAGCCGAAGCCAATGTGGAGGCCGATCGGGTTGCGGCCGGCGAAGTACTTCTTCGCAAACTTCTCGTTGATGATAATGGTCGCCGGGACGAAGTCGTCAGGGTCGTCGCCGTGTTTCAGATTTAGCGTGTCTTTGGTGGTGAAGTCGCGCCCCTGCAGAATAGGCACGCCCAGCGTTGCGAAGTAATTTGGCCCAATCGAGTTCATGAAGGGCTCCGGACCCTCGCCCTGCGCGGCGTTATATCCCTCCACGGTGACGGAACTATCCCACTCGTCGTCCTCGAGAATGCGCATAGAAGCGAGACCCACCGAGTGAACGCCGGGTGTGGCGGCGAGACTGTCGGTCAATTGCTGATAGAAGAGCTTCACGCGCTCCGGTTTGTAGCCATTCAAACTGGGATCGAGGTTGAATCCGATCAGCCGCTCGGGCGAGAAGCCGGGGCCCAGGCTTCGCAGGTTCGTAAGCGTTCGCAGGAACAAGCCGGCGCAGATCAACAGAAGGAGAGAGAGGGTAACCTGAACCGCAACCAGCGTTTTGCGCAGTGTGACGTGGCCGCCGCCAACCACGGAGCCGGCCTGATCTTTCAGGGTTGGCGCGACGTCCGGCCGGGAGGCCTGCAGCGCGGGGACCAAACCAAACAGGAGTGCCGTGAAGAGAGTCACGCAGAACGTGAATGCGAGCACACGAAAGTCTGGTGCGGTGGAAATGTTGAGTTGGTTGGAATCGGCAGGCAGATAGGCATTGAGTAGCAGGCTGTCGGCGGCGTATGCGAAGGCCAATCCCACCGCGGCGCCGAGGAAAGAGAGCAGTAAACTCTCCACCAACAGCTGCGAAACGATGCGGCCCCGGCTAGCTCCAATCGCGACGCGGATGGCGACCTCCTTCTGGCGGGCGCTGGCACGAGCAAGCAGCAGGTTTGCGATGTTCGAGCATGCCATCAACAGGACTGCTCCGGTAATGGCCATCAACACCCAGAGTGATGTAGTCAGCTGCTCTCGTAGGTACGATCGCCCTTGAGAGCCGGGAAGGACATTCATCCAACATTTCAGGAACTGCTGACGTGTGTGCTCCGACGCATTGCGGAAGGCCGGCTCCTTCACCTCCATTTCCAGCATGCTATGCATGAAAGGCTGCAACGACGCCTTCGCTTGCGCAGCCGTGACGCCCGGCTTCAAACGCCCAAACGCGTTCACCCAACGTTGGCGGCGGTTCTTCAAGGCATCCGTTAAGGGAGTCAGCTCCTTCGCCATCATCATGGGAACGAACATCTGAGCCGCTTGACCGAGTTCAACGCCGTTGAAGCCTGGCAGCGCGATGCCGATGACCGTCATGTTGCGGCCGTCGATTACCAGCGTCTTCCCGATGATGGCCTTGTCGCCGACGAAACGGGACTGCCAGAAGTCGTAGCTCAGAACGACTAACGGATGGCCGCCCGGGGTGCGATCATCGTCGGGCGAGATGGTACGGCCGATGGTGGCTCCGATTCCCAATACGGGGAAATAGCTGCCGGAGACAAGCTCGACGTTGACTCGATCCGTCTTCCCGCCATATCCGAGACTCGCCGGAAAGGGGAATCGGCAGAACATGTCGGTGAACACCTGGTTGTTGTCTTTAAAATCCTTGTACATCGGGTAGGAAATGGCGTTGCCACCCCAGTTGCTGCCGTAGTGTGGTCCACGCATGGTCAGCAGCACAAGTTCCTGAGGGTTCTTAACAGGCAAAAGACGCAGCAGGATTTGATCCAGCAGTGAGAAGATCGCAGTATTGGCGCCGATGCCAAGGCCTAGCGATAGGACTGCGACACCGGTGAACAACGGCGCCTTCCGGAATGTGCGCAACGCGTAACGAAGATCGTTCCAGATATTCATTCTAACTAAGCCTCGAGGCATAGGATCAATTACAAGACGGAGCAGATCTCCGCCGAAATGGTAGCTTTCGTTAGACTGTCGCGGAAGGCAGACCGTTGGCCGATGCCGCGATTATTTTACAAATACGATACGGAACAGAAGAAGGTTCCCGTGGGATTGTGCAGCCCTGCAATTCAGTACTACGAATGTTTTCGTATAGTCAACCCCGAAACTTACTGCCCAGCCCCCGCCTAGCCCAATTTGCCCGCTTCCACCTTGCGCGCGGTCTCGGCGCCGTAGACCGGCAGCGAGTCGTCGGTGAGGAGCCCGATCTGCTTCAACACCGAAGCTTGATCCCAATAGATGTGCTCGTGAGCGAGTTTGCCATCGCGGAAATGGACGATGGCGACTAGCGGCACCTCAACTCGTTTGTTAGTGGGAGGCACACCGGGCAACATCCAGGGCATCTCGTGCGTGTGCGTGAAGGAGAAGATCATTTCGTCAACCAGTTGGTCCGTGCCGACGGTGCGCGAGATCGGCTTGAGTGCCGTATCGGGGGGCATCCTCGAGATGAAGTCCTGCGAATAGAAGCGGTGCAGAGCCTGCTTTCCATAGCCGCCGGTCATCACCGGGATGTGATTGACATAAGCGTCATCCACCATCGTGGCGATGGTGGCATCAGTGTCACGGGTATTGAACTCGTATTTCGTGTGCTCGTCCCACAGGTCAATCAAGCTCGGTTGGCTCATGGGATTCATGTTACACACGGGCCAATGTGGCGCGACTCCGTCGGAAGACTAAGAAGTAGACGACCGTCAATATGGAAAGCCACGAGAGGCCTGAGATAAGCGTGATCCGCATGCCCTCGACCCACCAGGTTGTTACGAGAATCGCAAGCATCGATGCGGCGCCAAGAAGTGAGGTGAAGGGATAGCCGAACATCCGTGTGCTCAAAGGCGGGCGACCCTGCGCGATCCATGCCGGACGGAAGAACAGGTGAGTGATGAAGATCATCAGCCAGGCGAAGAGACCACCGAATAACGAGATGCCGAACAAGTAGACGAAAGCGCTGTCCGGAAAGAAGAACGAGATGAGAATGGCCAGCGCGAGGCCGGCGGCGGAAACCAGCAGCGCGGGCACTGGCGTTCCGCGTCTGGAGACGCGGCCTAGCGAGGCGGGCGCATATCCTCCCCGAGCGAGCGAGAACATCATGCGGCTAACCAGATAGAGATTGCAGTTCATGCTGGACGCAGCCGCCGTGATGACGACGAAGTTCACGATGTGCGCGGCGGCAGGAACGCCGATCAGCTGGAAGACCCTGACGAAGGGGCTGGCCGTGACGCTGGCGCCGGGCTGGATCTGATTCCAGGGAACGATGCAGAGCACCACCACGATGGCGCCCAGGTAGAAGAGGATCAAGCGCGCGGCCATCGTCCGCATGGCGCGCGGCACAGCGATGGACGGATTCTTGGCTTCGCCGGCGGTAACCGCTATGACCTCCGTCCCGATATAGCTGAAGATGACGAAGACCATAGCCATCCAAACACCACGCCAGCCGAGCGGCAGAAAGCCACCGTATGCGGTGAGGTTCGAGAGGCCGCGTGAGCTAAGGCCTCCGCGTGGAGCGATGATGAGCGCCCAACCAAACACAATGAACAACACGATGGCGACCACCTTGATCATGGCGAACCAATACTCGAAGCTGCCGAAGCTGCCAACGCTGCGCGCGTTCACATAGATCAGTGCTACCGCGAAGCCAAACACCCAAAGCCATTTCGGCGTATTGGGAAACCACCACTGGCAGTAGATGGCGATGGCGGTGGCCTCGCCGCCGATCGCGACGCACTGCGCCGCCCAGTAGGTGTAGCGGACGACGAATCCTGACCAGCGATTCAAATAGATCTCGGCATAGACGCCAAACGAGCCGGCCGTGGGATGAGCAACGGCCATCTCCGACAGCGCGCCCATCAGCAGCAGCGCGATGACCGCGCCGATGGCGTAACTCAGGATGACGCCCGGGCCGGCCGCGTGCACCGCCAGCGAACTGCCAAGAAACAAACCGGTGCCGATAGCTCCGCCGATGCCGATCATGCCAAGCTGGCTGCTGGTCAGCTGGCGTGAAAGCTCCTCACCGTGCTCGACCGCGGCAGCTTCCGTGTTGGTGGGCTCGCTCATGCGCGCGCCATCAGGTCCCGGTTGTCTTTGAGAACGGCCAGCGCCACTCCCACGTCATCGAAGGTGTTGTAGACGTGGAACGCAAAGCGCGCACCGTCGCCGCGTGCCGAAATCACGACCCCGCGCTCCGTTAGTCTTCCCACGACGGTCTGGATATCTGTGGCGCGTAGCACCACCAGAGGTCCCACGCTGGAAGCCGGCGTCTTGGTTTCCAGTCGGAGATGATGCACGCCTTCCAGAAACGCGCGGGTCAAGCGTTCCACCTGTGCCGCGACGTTTTCCAACCCGATGTCGACCAGAAGGCGCAGGGCCGGCCTCGCCATGTAGACGTTGGGCACCGGCGGCGACCCACCCTCAAAGCGGCGGGCATTGGGCGCCGGATCGAGCCGCTTTGCATTGAACGAGAACGCGTCCCGTTGGGCCAGCCAGCTGGTGATGGGCGGATTCAACGATTCGATTAACGCCTTCTTCACGTATAGGAACGCGACGCCCGGCGGCCCCAGCAGGTATTTCAACGTTCCGGTGACGTAGAAATCCACATCCAGCGCCTTTACATCGATGGGGCGCGTTCCGCAGTCCTGAAAGCCGTCGAGGAACAACAGTGCACCGTAGTCGTGCGCCAGTTTGGTGACAGCAGCCACGTCGGACCGGGAGCCATTAACGAACGAAACGTGAGTCAGCGGAACGATGGCCGTTCGCTCATCGATAGCGCGTGCATAGGATTCGATCGGAACCTGGTTGTCGATGCCATCAAGAAACTGGATCTCCGCGCCGCGAGCTTTCTGCGCGAGCCAGATTTGGCCCATGGTCGGAAACTCGTACTCGCCCATCACCACTTTGTTGCGCTCTTCGAAGTCGAAGGCGTTGGCGATCGGGTTGATGCCCGCCGACGCGCTGGTGGTTATAGCCACTTCGTCCGGTTCCGCGTTGATGAACCGGGCGAACTCGGCGCGCAGAGCCTCACATGCGCCCACCCATTCGTCCCAGGGTGCGGAGGAGGTGCGCCAGCTTTCGGCATACGCCTTCATTCCGGCCTCAGCTGCGTCGGAAAGCGCGCCTTGCGAACAGCTGTAAAGGTAGGTTTTGTCGCGCAGAATCGGAAAGTGCGACCTCACTTCGGCGACTTGTTCTTCGTTGAGCATACGGTTCCTAAAAAGAGTCCGGCCAATCCCAGCGCGTCACGAGTTTCCAGTGTGGCACGGGCGGACGCAGCGGCCGAGCGCGGCAGGCCCGCGAAAAAACGAAGCCAGCCGAACGGGGACGGTTTTGCGAAACGACGCGGGCGATTGCTCGCAGAATACCCGAAAGTTGGGGCAGGCCTCTTTCCTAATTGCACGTTGTGCACTGTGCCTCTCATGCTGAGATCAGTGCTGGAGTTCTCACGCAGACTCTGGCGCGAAGGGAACTCGTAGTGAACGCAACTTAACTTTGTGAAGATGGCGCGTCCATTCACGGTGGACGGCGTGTCGGGCGCAGGAGCAGGCGGGGCCAGCATTCGCATGAAGTCGGCAAACGCCTCGATGTCGGCGGTCCCCACCGGGACTCTGGTCTTGTGCCCCTTGTTGCGGAGCTGGTACAGTCGAAGGGATTTTGACCTACAAAGAGATATGGCTACTAAGACGGTCTTTATCAGTCATGTAACTGCAGAGGCTGAGGTTGCCGAGGCTCTAAAACTCCATATCGAGCGGTCTATTCCGGATGTTACCGCCTTTGCCAGTTCGACTGACATCACTCTCGGATCCAGATGGCTAACGGAGATCGACAACGCCCTCAACCAGGCGAATGCTGTACTCGTGGTGTGCAGCCCTTGGTCGGTGGAACGGCGATGGATAAACTTCGAAGCCGGGGCTGGATGGGGGCAGAAGAAGCCAGTCATCCCGCTTTGTTATGGTTTGATGCGAACCGAAGATCTGCCAGATCTTCTGCAGGCGCTCCAAGCGGTGAATGTCCACAATGCGGCCGACTGTGAGTTGTTGATCAGGAATCTCTGTCGAGCTTTCCAGTGTGAACCCAGAGTGGGAGCCGACTACTCGGCGATGGCTGAATCGCTGAGAATCCACGCCCCATCCCGCAGGCCGGTGATCGCACTCGATTTGAATCATGGACAGCGAAAGTGGCCTATACCGCCCGACTCGCAACGTTCGTCCTCAGAGCAGAGCATTTTTGGTTACGCCGAGAACACAAGAGATTGGAAGTTCTACCCAATAACTTCAGGGAGCCATTTTTTATCGATGGAGTTTTGGGAGTCAGCTGGCCTTGTGGTTGCGGCGCCTCTACGCTCCCGCATGAGCCCGGAAACCATCAACATTGTCAGGAACTGGGTTTTCGGGGGTGGTCGACTGCTTCTTCTGGGCTTCGAGCTCGGCGACCTGCATCATGGTGGGAATCTGGGCGATCTCGCCGGCCAATTTGGTATCCAGCTAGGCACAGATATCGTGGGTCCTCCGGGTTTCAAAGGTGAGAAACCGTATGGAACCCCGGTCGCATTCCTCGTTTCCGAGGCCGATCCCCATCCATTGACCGAAGGCCTGGGCACGATCACGATTTCAAACGTACAGACGGTTCGAGTTGCTCCCGGCGGCACCGAGTGGCTGCGCGTCGGTCGCAATGCAGTGTATCGCCCTGCACGGGACACGGTCGCTTACTTAGAAAACACATTGATTCAGCGGGACAGCAAACGATGCGACGTTGTCAGTAACGTCGGCGGGACACCTGTCGCTGTGATGGCGCCTCCCGGGCTCTGCGGGGTGGGTGCCGTTTGCGCGATCGGAACCTGGCAGATTCGAAACTCAGATTCAAGCTCACAGACCTTGACTGGCCGGCTGTTGAATTGGCTGGCAAACGGTCAATAGCGATTCCGAGGTTTGCTCTAGGCAACTTAGGTAACTCCGTGATAGAGTTAGGATCTTCTTCGGGGGGATCGATGAGTTCACCCATTTTGATCGAAATCGAGTCAACCGACTCAATTGAATCTGCTGCCGGCAAGATTCCTCTTCAACCAGACGTGATCATTTTCCTGTTAGGCAGTTTCGATCCATCGATTGCTGCTCAGGTGCGGTCTGTTTGTGCACGGGCAGTAGCTCCCGTTGCCCTACTGACAAAGGCGCTGCTTGTAGATAATGGCTCCAGCCAAGGCCTGGCCGCGCAGATGGGTGAAGCGGCCCAACAGATGGATCAGTCGCCGTTGTTACTGGGTATTTTCGACCAAAGCGTCGCCGCGCAAGACCAAAACCACACACATCTGGTAAAGCTGCCTGTCGAGTGGACCGACCCCGAGAAGTCCAAGCTTCTCCTCATCGCTGAACTGGCAAAACAAGGCGATAAGGGGCCAAAGCCAGTCGTCGCCCTGCTTTTCGGTGGAAACGATGCGGACAAGATCACGGTCCTCCGTTGCGCGCGGCGTGGCTGGCCGATCATGGCCATTAAAGGATCAGGTGGGTTGGCGGATGCCATTCTGACGGCCCTGGCGCCGCAGGCCGCGGGCGCCGCCGCGGCACCTGCCATTGCCGATCCTGAGATGCAGGAGATCCTTGATACGGCGACCCTTGGTCCTCTTCCGCTGGACGGTAAAGTGGACGACCTGAAACGCGCGCTGCTCGGCCCAATACAACAGCCAGGGGATGTCCTAGCCGATGCGTGGGGCCGGTACAACGATCTGGATCTTGCAGCTAACGAGAAGCAAGGCCAGTACCGGAGGTTGCAAGTCGCGATTCTGTCGCTGGGTGTAATGGCGACCCTTTTCGCAGTCGTGATATCTGGAAACGCGCTTTCCGGCGAATGGCGGAAAGCGCTGATACAGACCCTGCCGTGGATCCCTGCATTGCACCTTCACCAGGCACTTCGGGTGCTTCTAATCCTGGTTCCTATCACCGCATCGATTCTGGTGAGCTTTAACAGCCGTTTTCGCGAAGGGAACAAATGGATTTTGCTACGGGCGGCGGCAGAAGCCATCAAGCGAGAGATATTCCGCTACCGTATGAGATCCGGCGTCTACAGCGACGATTCTGCACAGTCTAAACTGGCCGACAATGTTAAGGAAATAACCGACAACCTAGTGCAGAGCGAGGTCAACAAGAGCAGTCTCCCGCGCCGCGAAGTCAAGGACGCATCATGCTTGGGATTCCTGCAGCCCGACGCTTATTTGCGCGATCGGATTGACGACCAAGTGACTTATTTCGAAAAAACCACCGCAAGCTTATACGGGCGGCTAAGGCGCTTTCAAGTCTATATACTGCTCGCGGGTGGCTTCGGGACATTTTTGGCGGCAATGGATGCGAGCGTTTGGGTTGCCCTCACCACGGCGTTGGCCGCCGCATTCACAACGAAGCTGGAAACAGACCAGGTAGAAGGTTCCATCGTCCAGTACAACGTCGCGCTCACCAGTCTGCGGAACATTGAGTCCTGGTGGAAGGCACTGTCGCCCTGGGAAAAGACGCGGCCCAAGAACATTGACCTGCTTGTGGATCAGACGGAGATTACCCTCCAGCACGAGACCGCAGGTTGGGTGCAACAGATGCAATCTGAGCTGGACAAGCTCACTGAGAAGCAAACCGATTCGAGCCAAACGTCCGCCGATGCGGCGAAGCAATAGGCACTCTCTCTCGATCTGGCTTGGCGAGGAAGTCGATGTAAGCGCCGCGGCGGTCTTGCTCTAGCATTGCCTTTATAAGGGCTCGGATGGGCAAGGATGAGTTCGACCACATGCGGGGCCGAGAGAGGAAAACCGGATCGCGCTACCCTGCCTTGCGGCCCACGGAATCGCAGTATTGAATCGTACGAGGAGAGTGCAAGTGTCCCTTGTCAGACGCGTATTTGTAAGCATGCCTGCGGATGAATGGCTGACGAAGAATCAAAATGACCTGAAATGGGCGGTTGTCGACCGCATCGAGCGGTCGCATTACACTGCCGAGATCTTTACCAATCCGCGAGGTGGATCCGGCTTGATATCGGGTAAAGCGTGGACGCCCAGCGACGCAGATCAGATATTCCGACGATGTGCCGGCGCGGTACTTATTGGTCTGCCTCGGTGGAATCTTGGCCGAATAAAGCTGCCCTCCGAGTTCTGTCATTACGAGGGAGCCGTTGCGCGCACACTGGGACTGCCGACTCTGATTC
>JBAUOG010000421.1:0-4646 GCA_049579625.1 Bryobacteraceae bacterium | reverse complement strand
ATTCGAACGCCTATGTCGGAATTCATTAAGGCGGGCGGATCCACGAAGTGTCTCTCGTTACGCCTTAACGAATGCTAAGTGGTTACAAATCGTTGCTGGTTGGTCCGGCTCATGGGCCGCTAGGATCGAGGCCAGATGGAGTTGGTTGTCACGTCTTCAGGCCTTCCTTCGCAAAGACGGCGGACTTACCGGCGTCGAGAAGCTGCTGCCCGTCGAGATGGCCGAAAACATCGATTAGTTTCGCGATCACACCGGTCCATCCGGTCTGGTGGCTGGCCCCCAGGCCCGCGCCGTTATCGCCATGGAAGTATTCGTAGAACAGAATGTAGTCCTTCCATTGCGGATCGCTCTGGAATTTCTCCGTACCTCCGTACACTGGACGGCGGCCCGACTGATCGCGCAAGAAGATCCGCTCCAGACGGTTGGCAATCTCCCGGGCTACCTCAAACAGGTTCATCCATTTGCCCGAGCCGGTCGGGCATTCGACCTTGAAGCTGTCGCCGTAATACAGATAGAAGGAGAGCAAGGCGCGGATCAGCACCGCATTCACAGGCATCCAGACGGGCCCACGCCAGTTCGAGTTGCCCCCGAACATACCGCTGTCTGACTCCGCCGGCAGATATTTCACAAGATATTCCTGGTCCTCGACGCTGACAACATAAGGATGGTCGGCGTGGTAACGGGAAATCGCCCGTATCCCGTAGGGACTCAGAAATTCGTTTTCATCGAGCATGCGCGTGAGAATCCGGCGCAGCCTGTCCGGATTCACTAGCGCCGCAATGCCGCGCTCCCCGTACCCAAAGTGGCCGGGCCCGGTAGGATGAATGCTCCCGAGCAGCTCGGGCATTCGCCGCCAGCGCTCAGCCAAGATCTCCGTTGTTCGCGACGCCCGTTCACGCTGCCATGGCTCAATCACGGTGGTGGCAGCCAAGGGCAGCAGTCCCACCAAGGAGCGAACCTTGAGCCGTTTGGCCGTGCCGTCGGGAAGCCGTAGGACGTCGTAGTAGAAACCGTCTTCCTCGTCCCACATGCCTTCCGGCCCGGTCTGATTCATGGCGCGGGCAATCCAAAGGAAATGTCCTGCAAACTTGACGCCCATCTCTTCGTAAAAGGGGTCGTGGGCCGCTAACTCGATGGCGATCTCGAGCATGTTCTGGCAGAACATCGCGACCCATGCGGTGCCGTCCGCCTGCTCCAGGCAGCCACCGGTGGGCAGCGGCGAGTTGCGGTCGAAGACGCCGATGTTATCCAACCCGAGAAACCCGCCTTCAAACAGGTTCTTGCCAAAGCGGTCTTTGCGGTTAATCCACCAACTGAAATTCAGCAGTAGCTTCTCGAACGCGCGCTTGAGGAATTCCAGGTCGCTTTTGCCTTTGAGACCCTGCTCAGCCCGATACAGGAATATGGTGGCCCAGGCATGTACCGGCGGATTGACGTCGCTGAAGTTCCATTCGTAAGCCGGGATCTGACCCGTCGGATGGATGAAAAACTCTTGCAGCATCACGTCCAGCTGTTCTTTGGCGAACTCGGGGTCGACCGTGGAGAGGGCGATGGCGTGGAACGCCAGATCCCACGCCGCATACCAGGGATACTCCCACTTGTCGGGCATCGAGATGACGTGCTGGTTCACCATGTGGAACCACTCGCTGTTCCGAATGAAGCGCCGACCGGGCTTCATCGGATCCTGGCCATGTTCCTTCAGCCATTTATCCAAGTCGAAGAAGAAATACTGCTTGCTCCACAGCATCCCGGCCAGCGCCTGTCGCATGACGCGGGCTTCATCCTCGCTGGCACGTTCCGGCGTGACGGACTTGTAGAACTCATCCGCCTCATGCAGGCGCTTCACCAGGGTGCCGGCAAAGCTCCCGAACGGATCGCCGATGGCAGCAGGGGCCAGGTCGCTCAGGCGCAAGCGGACGGTGGCGGTCGCCCCTGCACCCACACTCAACTGATAGTGCGCGGCGGATTTGGTCCCGGTTTTCCCGGGGTTGACCGCATCGTGATTTCCGTTGACGACGTGATTGTTGATTCCGTCCTTGACATAGGGCGAGGTGTTGGCCGTGCCGAGTATGCGTTCGTTGTTGGTCTCATTTTCCGTGAACAGCAGCGCGACATCTCCCTCGCAATACAGATAACGCTCTCCCAAATCGGGGTGCGAGGCTGCAACCACCTGCACATCTTTCTGCCCGGAGACCTGCTTCAGGGACGGCTTCGGCGTACCGGGCCACCATGTCCAGCTGTTGCGAAACCATAATGCCGGCAGGACATGCAATATGGCCGGTTCAGGGCCGCGGTTACATATGCTGATCTGAATCAGGAGGTCCTCCGGCGACTGCTTGGCATACTCGACAAACACGTCAAAGTAGCGGTCTTCGTTGAACACGCCCGTGTCGAGCAGTTCATACTCCATGTCGCCGCGATTGCGCCGCTTGTTCGTCTCTACCAGGTTGCTGTACGGGTATTCCGCTTGCGGATATTTGTACAGGTACTTCATGTAGGAATGCGTGGGCGTGCTGTCGAGGTAGAAGTAGTATTCTTTGACGTCTTCGCCGTGGTTACCCTCGCTGTTCGTTAGGCCGAACAAACGTTCTTTGAGGATGGGGTCCCTGCCATTCCAGAGGGCTACGCTGAAGCACAACAACTGCTGCGCATCGCAGATGCCGGCGAGGCCATCTTCGCCCCAGTGGTACGCACGGGAGCGGGCTTGGTCATGAGTGAAGTAGTCCCAGGCATATCCATTCTCGCTGTAGTCCTCGCGAACTGTGCCCCACTGTCGCTCGCTCAGGTACGGCCCCCACCTTCTCCAGTGCTTCTTGCCGGCGCCTAGCTGTTGGGGTATTCGGAACTAGTAAAGTGTGCTTGCTTCCTCGAGCCTGGTTAATTCAGGATTTTCGGGCATTTGTTCCTCCGCTGGTTTGGCCTATTCTGTTCACACTGGGTAATCGCCGATCCGGATGCGGATCCTCGGAAATCGGTGGGTAAGCAAGCGTCGAAGCGATCCTAACATAGCAACGATGCCTAGAATAACGAGGGAATGCCCAAACCTGATGGCGATGTGATGCATATGGTTTCACGGTCGGGAGACTGCTCTCGCAGGGATCGGAAGAACCCAATCGTGTCAAGACCAAATGTCGCCATTGTCCGCGCGGTTCTTGCCCACGCGAGGGTAGCGCGATCGAGTGCGAGCTGCGTTCGGAAATTCGCAATGCCCGTGCGGTCAAGCGATGGTTGCACGCGCCGTGTGGCCGCTGGCTTCGCTCCGATATAACTGATAACGTCCACTTGGCTCCGGGGCCAGCGCCGGTTCATATCTCAGTGGAACTGTGGCCGCAGTCATGGAGATCAGCGTTGCGCTGCGATAACATCTCTGCAAGAAATGAGCAACGACACCCATCATGATTCAACTGCCGATTCGGTAACACGCCGTGGTTTTCTGAAGCGTTCATGAGCCGGAGGCATCATGACGTCCGTAACAGCTGAAAGCGGCGCGGATCGGTGCATCGTCTCGGCCGCTCACGAGCGGCCAAACGTAATCCTTATCATTTCCGATCAGTTCCGCTGGGATCGCCTGGGCGCCAACGGGCTGACCCCCCTCCAGCTGACTCCGAATCTGGACGAAATGGCAGGAGAGGGCGTAAACTTTGCGAACGCGATTACGAACCAACCGGTCTGCGCCCCTTCGCGAGCCTGTCTCTTTACCAGCCTCTACACCAATCGGCATTCGGTTTGGCGCAACGGGATCGCACTCCCGGCGCAACAGCTAACACTCGCCACCGTTTTCAGGCAGGCAGGTTATACCGCTAATTACATTGGTAAATGGCACCTTGGCTCGCCATCAGTTCCCGGCGCAGTGGCCCCTGGGTATCGTGGCGGCTTCACCGACTTCTGGGAACTTCCGGGAACTTCCGGGGAACTTCCGGGACGGAGAGATATGGTACGAAGTGAGAAATCTCCGTTGCACGGGCACTCTTTTAGCATATGTCTCGGTTCGCCCGCGCCGTTGCGGGTCGGAGTCGCGCACCATATCACTCAGCGCGGCGTCGACCTGCATCACGGACAACCATGTGCACCTGGTGGCGAGCCCGGAGGAGCCTCGCTCGCTACCGCACTTCACCGGCGGACCGCTACGCTGGGCCGCCCTTCTCGCCGAACCCGAAGAGTTGATTGACATTCGAGCTCTCCAGCGCGGCACCTACAGCGGCCGCCCGCTCGGCAGCGATGGGTGTGTCACAGCTCTCGAACAAACCCTTCATCGCAGGCTCAGGTCACAACAGGGCCAACGGCCTCCGTTGTCCGCCGCCCATGCGATGCTGTAAGAGCCACTTCGGACCATACCTCTCTGTCCCGGAAGTTGCCGGAAGTTCGGAAGTTCCCGGAAGTTCCCTTAGACGGCTTGATGTTCCGCGAATGGGGGGATTGCCATCGACAAAAAGGGGCCGCGGCGGCAACTGCGCGACATTGGGCTTAGTGTCGTCCACGAACGTTCTTACCGGGCGGTCGCAAAGCAACGGCCACCGCTGGTCTTCGGGCTCGAGGTAATGCCCTAGCTTTGGACCATCGACCGGAACTCCCCGGAACTCCTGGTTAGGGCTGTTCGTGTCTGGGGGCTCTGGCAGACGAGCAGGCGTCACTCGCGTCCTAGGTAC
>JBAUOG010000420.1:0-3285 GCA_049579625.1 Bryobacteraceae bacterium | reverse complement strand
CAGCGGACGAAGTCCGCGAGGCCAGGCTTTCCATCTCTGATCGTTTCTGGAGCGATTTCCCCAATAGGAATAACCAGAGATGTTTCGCGTCCCTCAACATGACAACGCCGTTTATGAGATGGGCTCTAGCCACTCGTGCACGTCTTCAGTTGGACGGCTGCTTTTCATGTTACTGCAACAGGACACCCTTAATTAACTTCGGAAGGACAGGAGTGATCGAGGCCTGCACGTTCCACTCCTGTCCGGAGATCCGGGGGTGCACGGGCATGTACTGCACAGCGAGCTGAAGCTTGACTGGCAATCGCCCAAATTTCACAACCTTGCTCAGGCCCAGCCCAACTGGGACAGTCCAGACATCCTCAGACGGCGCGGTCCAGTCAGCCAGGATATTACCCGAGTACCCGACGCTCCAGCCTTCGCTGAAGAAGATCGAGGCGATGGGCTGCAGGTTCATTTGGTTCGTGTCGCGCCGGAAATGCTCGCCGCCGATAGACCACCATTGCTGGGGAAACACGCCAATGAAGTACTGCTTCGTGAGGTAGCCTACCACCGCAGTGGGCCCAAGCTGCCATTTGCCCTGGCCAGTGAAAACCGATGTCGCAGTCGGGAAGATGGCGGTAGGCCCAGCTCCGAGAATCCAGTTGCCCGAGTTCGCTGGCGACAGCAACTCCACCAGAGCCAGATCGCCCAGCCCGGCGTCCCGCGCGAATTCGTCGGGGTGCGTCTCGTGCGGGACGATATTGTAAAAGGGCATCACCGGCCGCGTGATCAGGTTCCAGTCCTTAGTCAGGCCCACCGGCAGCACGGGCTGGAAATTCCAGTTGTTGTTCCATTGGCCATTGTTCAGCTCGAAATTGTTAAACTGATTCGCGATGGACCAAAGGCTACTCACCGGATTGCTTAGCTCCCGGTTCAGCTCGCTCGCGTCAGGTTCTCCACCAGGCGACGATTCGGTGACTGCGCCGTAGGTTAAATCCTTGCTACCCTCCAAAGGCAGGCTGAGGGAAACGCGCGAATCAGGAGCAAAAGGATCTGGAGTTGCCTTGTTGTTTGTATCGACCTCTGAAGCCTCGTTCGCGCAAATGCCCGGGCTGACTGAAAGAATCGCCAATGCGAGCATGGCGATTCCTAAAGCGACGTGAGCTCGCTTCACATTGTTCCCGTAATCTTTTTGGCAGTAATCGATAAGGGCAGCAGCAATTAGCTGCTGCCCTCACATTACAATGTCGCGTCTTTTACCAATCGCCCAGGGCGTTCACGCCCATCGGACCAAATCCACCGAACTGCTGAACTTCGATGTGGTGAGGTCCGGCGCCCTCCATCGTGGGTTCGAGAGACTGTCCTGCCATCTGTCCCTGACCTTGCGCAGCCGCCGTCTGAGCGGCTGGGTGACTGGCATACGCCGTCGCGAGCGCCTGCTTATAAGCGTTGAACTGCTTTTGGTGTCCGTAGTAGATCTTGTCTTTCGTTCCAGTCGGAAACACATAGAACAATTTTCCCTTGTATTTCACGGCTGTGACCCTGCCCACAGTGAGTCGACTCACTGCTTGCTGCTGCGTAGGGGTCGTGACCGTTATAGTCCTAAAACCTGATTGCGTGAGTAAGGCCTCTTTCTGGGCCATGACATCGCCTGTACCAGTGGTGGTCTGACACGCTGCTAATAGCGCCAGAACCGCTCCGATACCCGTTAGTGTTAATAGTTTTTTCATGTTTTTCCTTTGTGTGTGTTCTTTGCTTTGTTAGTTCTACAAAAAAATTGGAGCCTGGTTCAAGCATTAATTCTCATCGTCGACCTCTGAATCCGCCGCCTCCGCGAAATCCTCCACCGCCGCCTCCGCCAAAGCGGCCAAAGCCGCCGCCGCCAAATCCACCACCGCCACCGAAGCGATCACCGCCAAATCCTCCGCCACCACCGGAGCGATCAAAGCCACCGCCCTGAAAGCCCTGGAACCGCTGGCTCGAAAAGTCACCACGCGACCGGTTCTGCGCCTCGCGGTCCAAATCACCGGATCCGCTTCCACCGCCGGATCGATCGAAATCGCTTCCCCCTGAACGATCGGCGCCGCTTCCGCCGGCTGTTCGATCGTCGCTACTCGCTGCTGACGACCGCTGCTGATAACTTTCGCTCCCTGTCCGTTGCTGGCTGCTTTCCGCCCCTTGCCAGTTAGGCTGAGGCTTATTTACTGAGTTCCAGCTTCCGTTATCGTACTTCTGCCAGCCGTTACCTGTGTTCTTGTAAACGTTGCCATCGTGTCCGGCATACATATTACCGCTGGCAGTTTTACCAACCGCACTGTTCCCCCACTTCGTGTTGGAAGCAGCCACTTTTCCTCCCTGTGAATCAGCGGCGCCTGCCACTGTTCCATTGGCCGTCGAGTAGTGGCCCGCGGTGGCACTCTGGTTTCCTCGCGAGACATAGGAGCTACCCCATTGAGCGTTCGGGCTCGAACCCTGTCTCGTCTGAGCATAGGTGCCCGTGTACGGGTTATATGCCTGTGCTGCGCTTCTGCTCCCATAGGGCGTCGAGACACTGGCGCCGCGAGCGTAAGTGCCGGTGTAAGGATTGTAACCGGCGCCCCGCGTCGCCGACCCATAAGGACCGTAGGCTGTCTGTTTCCAACCATATGCTCCCGTGGCAGAGTCATAGTAAGGCGCTGGATAATGATAACCATAACCCCCGTAATACGCGCCACAGTACGTTGCCGGGTAGGGGTAGTAGTAACCCCCGTTACAGTAGGGCGGCCACCAATAGCCGCTCCCATCGGCAAGGATCGCTCCTGCAGCAGCACCCAGGATAAATGTGCCTAAATATCCTGCTGCGTAGCTGGAAGTGACCGTGCCATCTGGATTGGCCGTTTGGGTGACATAGGTCACGTTATAAACCGGGGAGCTCGACGGAATCGTGTAGATCTCCTTTGGAACCGACATGCACGTTGTCCATTGTCCAGTTGGAGTAGGAGCCATGAACCACACCCCTTGCAGGCAAAGGTAATACGTACCTTCGAGCTCGATCACCTTATCCTGGGTATTCGCGGCGTATTCCATGGATGTGCCCTTGATTGGCTCGAACTTCGGTTCGCCGGCATACTCGACCTTAACTTTGGCCTGTGCCTCGTTGGGTTTGATGGTCATCGTGGTCGGAACCTGCGCAAGTAAAACTGCATCTTTGGCTTCATCGGTCCCTGGAACCGTAGTGAGGATTGCCGAAGCCGGGCTGCTCAGCGGAATTTTGGCGAAGTCAGGAGGGAGATCCGGCGTTGCGTAAGTCCATGGCCCTTGCAGGTC
>JBAUOG010000419.1:0-1765 GCA_049579625.1 Bryobacteraceae bacterium | reverse complement strand
ATTCCCCCGGTGTCAAAATTGTCGTTTGCCAATTGCAGCCTGCCCTCCTGCTGTGCAAGCAGCAGTTGTCGGTAGTGGTCCAAGGTCTCGTTGAAGCTGTGCATATACAACTGCTCGACGGCTGGTGTAGGCGGATGAAACTTGAGGGCACTGAGCGGGCCCACTTTCGGTAGAAAACGCAGGAAGAACGCCTTGAGACGAGCAAAGAATCCTGGCTTCTGGTAAATGTCTCCCCAATCTTTGCGATAGCCCGAACTCGAAATGTTGTAGACGTATTTCTTCCGGGTCTCGCTGGGATCACTGTTCTCGATCTCTTGTCTTTTGAGATGCCATGCCACTTTGGTCGTCCGTGGAATCACCGTTGACACAGCGTGGCGATAGCTTCCGATTGCCAGATCGACACTTACAAAAACGCTGGACATCTCGATCGAGTACGTCCTGGCGAAGGCCCTTTCCAGGACCGGCTTGGAAACTTCGAACCCGATAAAGTCATGGTAGGCTTTCGGCGCGTAGTTTCCCTCGGCCACTTGGTCGACATCGAAACCAAACTCTACCCGCGAGTGCGCGGATGGGCTCTCCTCATAGGTAACGACAGGCCCGTATTTCTTTGCCAGCTTGGGATACATCAGCGCAACAGAGAGATTGGTTGCGAGAGGGTGGCCCCAGATGTCCGCAGCGTAATGTGCCAGAGCACCCAGCGCAAACGCGTATTCATTCAGGTCTTTGGACTCTTCGATGAGCGCGATGATGAAATCGCCGCTTCGGACATAGTGCGTTAGATCGCTGAAGAATTTACTGCCAGAAGGGTAATAGCCCATGTCCTGAATAATCGCGCCACCATAGGCATAGGCGTGCGCCTGCAGAAGTTCTTCCGGAGTCGCATTGGGGAAGCGCTTCAGGAGAACTGGAACGATGTTGTCCTTCCAGGCTGCGTCGATAATCGCTTCATGCGTCAGGACAGCGTAACCGGCACAACCAGGAGCAAGACAAGTCCCAAGCAATAACGCCAAAAGGAACGACAAGCACACGCGCACCGGCGAGAGGTTTCGTGTGCGTGTCGGAGCGCTTGTAGTTCTCAAGTTACGTCCTTTTTCTATCGAGGGCTGGCTGCCCATTGCCACGGCTTTTACAACCTTTGCCTGGTGGAAAGTCATTTCCTTTCAAAATGTCGTATTGATGCCCGCCGGAGCCTCAACGCACTGATTCATCTTATCTTCAATACCCAACGTGCGTCATTCCTGCAAGGCTGCGGCCGGTCGCGAAAAGACTCGGGTGTCTGCATCGGTTGAAAGGCTTGGGCGACCTTGCTTTCCGCAGATTCTACGGAGCTGCGTCCTCGGTTGAAGCTTTGGCGGCAGTAGCGACGGTTAGATGGTACCGATGAGGTAGGCATTCTGCGGGTGACGACATCCGGGACCTGCGTACCCGCCCGCCGTGCCGCCCCAGTCGACCCGAACACTGCCTTGCGTGACCAGTAGTTTAAGGGCCGAGACTTTCTTCCCTGCTCACCACGTCGCGGCGGTGCCCTCGTGGACCGGAACGCCTCTGATGCTTGGCGGAAGCGGCTCATGTCACCAGCAACCGTCTCGGGGTCCCGGGCGCTAGCGTAAGCGCGGCCGAATTCGGAACGATAAGAGATAATATCGCTAGCTAACTGTTGCACTACGGACGGCCCAGGTACTTTCGACGCCAGCGACTGACAGTTCTCCGAAGAGAGACCTTTCGGAGAGGATCAGAGACGATAACCGCCGAGTATCGGAAACAA
>JBAUOG010000418.1:0-8476 GCA_049579625.1 Bryobacteraceae bacterium | reverse complement strand
ACCCCGGCCAGCCCCGAATACCGCTACCGCTCGTCAAGCGACTTCGCCACTACAACAACCTCGCCGAGACCATGCCCCGGCTCGAGCGGCTATTGAACGACTTCGCATTCACCTCCGCGCGGGCGCGTTATGGCGCCGAACTGGCCAGTTCAGTTTCTTAAGTTCGCTTCCTTGTCGATTTCTTTTCTTAGCTTCGATACAAGATGCTCGGCAGCTTTCCGCTCCCCACCGGGCGTGACGCGGTACTGTATCATTTTGTCCCCCGCATCGTCCGACCATAGAAGTACTTTGTGGTCCTTATTCACCATGCTGAGGCTGGTTATGGTCGCGTCCGCGCCTTGGTTGTTCAGCACGATGGAGATTCTTCCCTTCATCTGTTTTGAGAACTCGGCTCCTAAGTACCGATCGAGGTCATTCGGCATCTTGTCGATGAAGATCTTGATAACGGGCTCAACGTGCGTCGATTGCGCCGAAACAAGCGGTGCGCAACAAAGAACCATCGCTGTCAGTAAAGTCCGCAATTTGATTCCTCTTTCTAAACCGTGTTCCGCACGTTAGACGTCAGTCGTCCTACTTCTGCTTCTCAATTTGGCGCACTCGCGGCGGATCGCCTGGATAGACCACCACATCGAATTGGCCGACGGCCAAAAAAGCTCCGGCACCCGGCTGATAGAGGTATCCATGAACCTGCGCGTGCGGCAGGTAATAGTGCAATGACGGTAGGTCCTCTTGTGGCGCCAGGATCGAAAGGTTCTCAGCGCCTTGCGCGTGTATTGTCCCGAGTATTGAACGAAGACGCGGGCTGTCGCTGGGATGGTAATAGCTAAGTTTCCAGGCTGAGACGGCTCCCAGTAACGCAACCAGCCCCAGGACGGTCGCGTAGCGCGCTTTGATCGCTCGGAAGGGCAGAGCCGACGCGATCATCCAGCCCGCAATCACATCCAGAGCGAAAAGAAACGGCGTGGAATAGCGCGGTCCTTCGCCGTTGACACGGACCAGTGTCAGCACCATCAGCAAAGCGAACCAGACGAACGGTTCCACAGTTCGGGTCACGGCTTCGCGCCGCTGCCGGAAGAACAGCGCCAAACCCACCGCGATGAGTATCCATTCCAGCGGCGAGAGCGCAAAACGCAGGGCCCATGCACCCGTGAATCCGGCGTTGCCCCATGCGGCCTTCCGGAATATCGAAAGGTAGGCCATGAACATGTAGGCTTTGGCGAAGGTGAGTTTCAGCAGGCCGGCGGGCCAAATCACGAGGATCGTCGTGATGAACACTACCATCGACGTCCCGCAGAAGCGCAAGTCCGCAGCCAACGCCGTTCGGCGCTTCCAGGCAGTGATCGTCAATACAGCGACCAGGACGAAGGTCACTTCGAGGGTGCAGAAAGCCAAGCCCGCCGCCACCACCGCCGCGTACCAGTCGCGCCGCGTTCCATCCAGCATCACTTTACTCAGGAACAGCAGCGAGGTTGCGGAAAATAAGACAAAAGCCAGGTGGGGCGCCAGTTCGGTGGTCTCGAGCGTCGCCGGGCTCCAAAGAAACAGGGTCGTCGACAGAATTGCAGCAAGTGTGCCGGTGTCCTCGGGAAGTACCCGCAGCGTGCCGAAATACAGCGTGATGGCCGTGATCACCGGGAAGAAGAGTGAGAGCCAGCGCAGCGTGTGCTCATCCTGCGTGAAATTCGCGATGAAACCCAGCCAGTACCAATACACGGGGCCATGCCAGTGGCGATACACGTTCGGGTCTTTCCCGGCCCGCCCCAGTTCGGAAATAGCGACGCGCTGCTTGGGGTCGCGGCCTCGTCCCAAGCCGATCGTTACGTAGTCGACCAGTGGCATCGCCTGCAGGTCCAGCCAGTGTGCCGCCGGACCGAATTGCGCGGCGTACATGTAATCTGCTTCGTCATACCCGAACAGTCCGGGGCTGATACGGGGCGTCGCCAACGCAAGCGCGACCCCGATTAGCGCCAACAAAATCAGTACATGTTTCGTCATGACCCGCTATCTGAGTGTAAGCGGGGCAATCCACCGGCACAGAACCGCGCGCGTTTAGCAAGCGGATTCGGCAGGCCGCCCCCTTACAATGAAGGTTCATGAAAGCACGCGTTTACGTAACGATGAAGCCTTCGGTCCTCGATCCGCAAGGCCAGACAATCTGTAGTGCCCTGAGGGGATTGGGCCACCAGGAAATAGCCTCGGTGCGGCAAGGGAAGTACTTCGAGATTGGCTTCGCGGAGGGCCTCAGCAAGGACGCCGTCAAGTCCGCGCTTGAAACCATCGCCCACGATGTGCTGGCGAACCCGGTCATCGAGGAGTATCGTCTCGAACTGCTCGACTAGCATCGCGCTCCTTCGGAGACTCAAACATGTGTGGAATTGTCGGTTACATAGGCGGCCGCGAAGCGGTGCCAGTTATTGTCGATGGTCTTCGGCGGCTGGAGTATCGCGGTTATGATTCAGCCGGCGTGGCGGTCCTCGCGCCCAACGGCTGTCTCGACGTACGGCGCGCTTCCGGGAAGCTGCGCAATCTCGAGGAGGCGATTCGAACCAATCCGCTCGCAGGCAGCTATGGCATCGGGCACACTCGCTGGGCAACCCACGGCCGGCCCACCGAAGAGAACGCTCACCCGCACCGCGACTGCAAAGGCGAACTGGTAGTCGTCCACAACGGAATCGTCGAGAACTATCTGGCCCTGCGCCGCCAGTTGTGCGCAGAAGGCCACATCTTCAAGACCGAAACAGATACCGAGATCATCGCCCACCTCATCGAGAAGCACTTCCACGGCAACCTCGAGACCGCAGTACGTTCGGCGGTTAAAGAACTCCACGGCGTATTCGCCGTCAGCGTGATTTCCAGCATCGACAAGAACAAAATCGTTGCCGCCCGACAGGGACCCCCCGTTGTGATCGGCATCGGTGACAACGAGTACTTCGTTGCCTCCGATGTGCCTGCCATTCTCAGCTACACGCGCGACATGTTCTTCCTGCAGGATGGAGACGTGGCCATCCTGACACCGAATGGCGTTAACGTCACCGACTTCGATGGCAAGAACGTCAAGCGCCAGGTCTCGCACATCTTGTGGGACCCCATCATGGCTGAAAAAGGCGGCTACAAGCACTTCATGCTCAAAGAAATCTTTGAGCAGCCGCGTGCCATCAAGGACACTATGTTGGGTCGCATCGGCCAGGAAAGCGGCCGCGTCTTCCTCGACGAAATCAATATCCCGGGAAAGGAGTTGCTCAGCTATCAACAGGTAAAGATCATTGCCTGCGGCACCAGCTGGCACGCTGGTCTCGCGGGCAAGATCATCATCGAGCGTCTAGCAAGGATACCGGTGGAAGTCGATTATGGCAGTGAGTTTCGTTACCGCGATCCAATCATTCTTCCGAACACATTAACTATCGTCATTTCACAATCCGGAGAGACAGCCGATACGCTCGCGGCACTGCGCGAGGCGAAACGGAAGGGCTCCGCCACACTCGCCATCTGCAACGTCGTCGGCTCCATGCTCACGCGCGAGGCAACCGGCACACTAATCACACACGCCGGCCCCGAGATTGGCGTTGCTTCCACCAAGGCGTTTACGTCGCAGCTCACCGCGTTGGTCATACTCGGTATGCACCTGGGCCAATTGCGCGGTGTCCTGAGCACCGAGGCCTCGCTCAAACTGGTGCAGGAGATGGCCCAGATCCCTGGCAAGCTGGAACACGTGCTGTCTGACACCTCGATCTACGACAAGATCGTGAAGTTCCTGTTCCGCTCTACCGACTTCCTCTATCTCGGGCGAGGCATCCACTTCCCGATTGCGCTCGAAGGAGCCCTCAAGCTGAAGGAGATTTCTTACATCCACGCCGAGGGCTACCCGGCTGGCGAGATGAAGCATGGACCGAACGCGTTGATAGACGAGAACCTGCCGGTAGTGGTGCTGGCGACTCGCGATCCGGAATCCGCCGAGAGCCAGGTTCACTATGAGAAGACGCTATCCAACATTCAGGAAGTCAAAGCCCGCAACGGCATAGTGATCGCGGTCGCGTGCGATGGCGATGAAGAGGTGGCTAAGATGGCCGACTTCATGGTCCCCATCCCAGTGACTCGCGAACTGCTGCTGCCCCTGCTGGAGATGATTCCGCTCCAACTCTTGGCGTATCACATTGCTGTCCGCCGCGGCTGTGACGTGGATCAGCCTCGCAATCTCGCCAAGAGTGTTACCGTCGAGTAATCGCTTGAAGCAGTCGCACACCACCATTACCGTTTCCACGCGAGGCAAAGGCTTGTATCCCTTCACGCGCGCTGTTGAGAAGTGGGTAGCGGTGCAGGGCATTTGCGATGGCCTGCTAACGGTCTTTGTCCAGCACACTTCTTGCTCATTGGTGGTTCAGGAGAACGCCGACCCGGACGTTACCCTGGACCTGCGCGACTACTTTGAACGCCTGGTGCCGGAAGACGTTAAGGGCTATCGCCACACCCTGGAAGGCCCGGACGACATGACCTCGCACATTCGATCGACACTGACCAGTGTCTCCATCGGCATTCCGCTAATCGCCGGCCGGCTTGCTTTAGGAACGTGGCAGGGACTGTATCTCTTCGAGCACAGAACGATCCCGCACGAGCGGTCGGTGGTGTTGCACCTGATCGGCGAGTGAAAGCGTCCTTGCGTCGGCGTCGTGTTAACATTTGCGCAAATCCATGCGTACACTAGCTCCGCTCTTCGCCACCTCGCTTTTGCTGGCCTGCTCGGTCTTCGCCCAAGATCTAGGTCCACTGAAAACCGTCAAATATAGACAGATCGGCCCCTTCCGTGGCGGCCGCGTCGTCGCGGTCACCGGTGTTGATTCCCAGCCCAACACGTATTACTTCGGCGGTGTGGGCGGCGGCGTCTGGAAGACTACGGACGGGGGCAACACGTGGGTGTCCGTCTCTGACGGACAGCCCTTCGGCACTTCCGACGTCGGTGCCATTGCTGTAGCCGATTCCGACCCCAACGTGATCTACGTCGGCATGGGCGAAACGCCTATTCGCGGCAACGTGTCTCACGGCGACGGCATGTACAAGTCCGTAGATGCGGGTAGGACTTGGACACACATTGGCCTGGAAGCAACCCGTCAAATCGGCCGCGTCCGTATTCACCCCAAGAATCCCGACATCGTGTACGCCTGCGCGCTCGGCCACGTCTGGGCTCCTAACGAAGAGCGCGGCGTCTACAAGACAATTGATGGCGGCAAAACCTGGAAGCAGATCTACACACGCGGTCCCAAGGCCGGCTGCTCCGATCTCGAACTCGATCCCACCAATCCGAACGTCATCTGGGCCGGCTTCTGGGAGGCCTATCGCAAGCCCTGGCTTCTGGATTCCGGCGGACCCGGCAGCGGGCTCTTCAAATCCACCGACGCCGGTGAAACCTGGACCGATCTGACCCGCTCGCCCGGCCTTCCCAAAGGCATCATCGGCACGGTCGGAGTCGCGGTATCACCGGCGAATCCGGACCGCATCTTCGCCGGCATCGAAGCAGAAGACGGCGGCCTTTTCCGCAGCGACGACGGCGGCAAGAAGTGGATCAAGGTCAACCAGGACCGCAAGCTGCGCCAGCGCGCCTGGTATTACAACCGCTACTTCTGCGACCCCAAGAACGAAGACATCATTTACGGCGTCAACGTCGGGTTCTTCAAATCCATCGACGGAGGCAAGACTTTCTCGGTCACCCTTCACCCGCCGCACGGCGATAACCACGAGATGTGGATCGCGCCGTCCGACTCGAACCGCATGATCGAAGGCAACGATGGCGGCGCCAACATCAGTCTCAACGGCGGCAAGACCTGGTCGAGCATCATGAACCAGCCCACCGCCCAGTTCTATCGCGTCTCCGTGGACGATCAATTCCCCTACTGGATCTACGGCGCGCAGCAGGACAACACCACCGTGAAGATCGTCTCGCGCACTTCCAGCAGCGGCATCGGCGAGGCCAACTGGTATCCCGTCGGCGGAGGCGAGTCCGGTTGGATTGCGGCCTATCCGAAGGATCCCGAAATTGTCTTCGCCGGCAATTACGACGGCCTGATTACGCGCTATGACCACCGCACCAGCCAGACCCGCGACGTCACCGTCTGGCCCGACAACCCTATGGGTCATGGCGTGGAAGACATGAAGTATCGCTTTCAGTGGAATTTCCCGATACTCTTCTCCCCGCACGATCCGGATTTGCTCTACGCTGCCGGCAATGTACTTTTCACCAGCACCAATCAGGGCCAGAGTTGGAAAGCCATCTCGCCGGATCTAACTCGCAACGATAAATCTAAGGAAGGCCCCTCCGGCGGTCCCATCACCAAGGACAACAGCGCGGTCGAGTATTACGACACCATCTTCACCGTCGCCGAATCGCCTGTGAAGAAGGGCGTCATCTGGTCCGGCTCCGACGACGGGCTTGTCCATGTCAGCCAGGACGCCGGCGCACACTGGACTAACGTCACCCCCAAGGGTCTGCCCGAATGGATACAGATCAACTCCATCGATGCCTCGCCCTTCGACGCCGCCACCGCCTATTTCGCTGCCACTATGTACAAGTTCGACGACTACCGTCCCTACTTGTACAAGACCAGCGACTATGGCAAAACTTGGACCGCCATTAACAACGGCATTCCGGCTGACGCCTTTACGCGGGTGATCCGCGAAGATCCCAATCAGAAAGGGCTGCTGTTCGCGGGTACCGAAACAGGCCTCTATGTTTCATTCGACGATGGCGCCAGCTGGAAATCCCTGCAGTTGAATCTGCCCATTTCTCCCATCACCGATATCGCGATCCAGAAGCGCGACCAGGAAATGGTGGTCGCAACGCAAGGCCGGTCGTTCTGGATCTTCGACGACATGCAGCTGCTGCATCAGCTCTCGTCGAATCCCTCAGGCCTGGTGTTGTACAAACCCAAGGTAAGCTACCGCGTCACCCCGCGTGGTGGCTTCGGCGGCATGCGCGGCGGCGGAAACCTCGGCACCAATCCGGCCAGTGGCGCGGTCATCTATTACAACCTGCCAGCCAAAGCCAAAGACGCCAGCCTGGAATTCCTGGACGCGCAAGGCAAGCTGATTCGCAAGTTCACCAACCACGAAGAGCACAAGGAAGAAAAACCGGCGGAATCGGCCGAGGAAGAAGAAGACTTCAGCGCCCGCCTGGCGGGTCCCACCGTTATTCCCGCTAATTCCGGCATGAATCGCTTTGTCTGGAATCTGCGCTACGCCGATGTCACGAAGATCCCGGGCATGGTCCTCTGGGATGCCAGCCTGCGTGGTCCGCTGATCGTGCCGGGCACCTACACCGTAAAACTCACCTACGATGGCAAGACCGACACACAGACCTTTGACGTGTTGAAGGACCCGCGCCTCAACACCACCCAGGAGCAATACCTGAGCCAGTTGGAGTTGGAACTGCAGATCCGGGACAAGCTGAACAAGACCCAGGAAGCCATCCTGAACATTCGCTCCATTCGCCGTCAGGTGGACGACCTCGCCGCACGCGTCGACAACAAGGAAGTAGCTGCCAAGGCTAAGGCGCTCACTGCCGAGCTCACCGCGGTGGAAGAAGCGCTCTACCAGACCAAGAACAAGGCCAACGAGGACCCACTCAACTTCCCCATCCGTCTGAACAACAAGATGGCCTCGCTGCTGGAATCAATCCAAAGCGCCGACGCACCGCCGACCGCGCAGGAACAGCAGGTTTTCGAAGACATCACCACGGGCATCAACGCCCAACTCAAGAAACTGGATACGATCCTCACCGAGCAGGTCACGGCCTTCAACAAGTTTGTGAAGTCCCAGGACATCCCGGCGGTATCGATCAAGACCACTCCGCCACCCGCGGCGCAGCAATAGCGCAGGGAATCGCCACCAAGATCGCAACACCTATAGGAGTAGGTCGGCGTCGATGATGGTCACCGGTGCAACTCGCCCTCGCCGTAGTGGAGTAGCGATTCGATTGCTGTCATAGACGGTCGGCCACGGAAGAAAGCGGCGAACCATCCAACAGCGGGTCGCCTGATTCCGCTGCCTTCAGCAGCGTCTCAACCTCGGCGCAAAGCTCGGCGTCGTCCGGGCACGCTTGCCGCAGAAACTCAGCGCGCTGGTCGGCAGGCCGCTGCTGCGCGGCCTCGAACAGTTCCTCGACTTGTTTCCACTTCTCGGGACGCCGGGCGTCAGGCCCCATCGGTGCTTCCCTACCTATTCACTCCGCACTCGGCGATGGCTGCGAACCGTACCTTCCTTCATAACCCTGTCACTTCCTCGCCTCCAACTCCATCATCCAGATATCGGAGTGGACCTCGTCGAGACTGGTGACAATCTTGTCCTTGGCGATCGTCAGTTCCATTGCGACCGAGCGGTTACCGAAGGGGTAGGCGCGCTGGTTGTTGTGGAAGTGCTGAATCGCGAACGGAGCGCCCAGGGGACGCTTGGTTTTCGGATCGAGCCGCAGTGCCCATATGCAGCTATACCC
>JBAUOG010000417.1:0-4586 GCA_049579625.1 Bryobacteraceae bacterium | reverse complement strand
ACTATGGCCAGTACCAGATCGCCATCGACAGCGGCAGTGCCCAGCCGGAGGACAAAGGCATCATTCGCGGCTTCCAAACGAAGCTGTGGGGCGATGGCGGCGCTTTCTACGACTGCTCGTTCATCGTCTCGAACTGCATTCAACTGCGGACCGACAACGCTTACCTGGTCAAGAACTTCGAGAGCCAGATCGACGTTTGCCGCACCAACACTGCTCCTTCCACGGCCTTCCGGTCGTTCGGCGATGTGCAGGGGAAGAATATTATCGAAAACGCGGTTGACGATGCGGCCTTCGTTGCAGGTATGTTGCCCGAGGAGGTGCGGGAGAAAAACCTCTACCAGCGCGGCGATGTGACGCCATTCGGGCAGGCGCTGTCTTACTGCTACATACGGCAGGTCTGGCAATACCTGAAGAAGGTGGCCCGCTACGAGGAGAAGCGGGCCGCCGTCGACGACTACAACCGCCGCAACAAGTGGCGCAAGCGGGGTCTCGCGATGATCCCCGTCAAGTATGGCTCGGGTTACAACCTGCTCATGCTCGAGCAGGCTGCCGCTGTTATTTCGATCAGCCAGGGAGACGGCAGCGTCTTTATCCATCAAGGCGGGGCCGAGATAGGACAGGGGCTGGTGACGCAAGTGCTGCAGGTCGCCTCCTATGTGCTGAACGTTCCGATGGAACTGATTTACGTCGACGGCCCCAGAACCAGCGTTACACCGAATCCAACCAGCACCGGCGCTTCCACCGGAACGCCTTACAACTGCGAGGCGGTCCGGCAGACCTGCCAGGAACTTCGTTCGCGCCTCCTGAACTTCGGCTATCAGATGCGCGAGGATAACGGCGAAGCGTGGTGCAAGGATAACGGGATCGATTTCTGGAACTACCCCGAGGGCTGGGCCGCGATTCGCGAGTTCCGCGGCAAGCCCTCGACGATCTGGCAGACGCTGATTTCACTGGCTTATTCGAAACGCGTAAGCCTGATTGCCACGTTCACCTCGAAGATCCGCGGAGGCGAGGTACAGGTTCCAGCGATGACGTTCAAGCCGCAGGACCAACAGCCCAACCTTCCAGGCATTGAGCGCGACCCGACTGCGCCGCTCGGCGGCGGGGTCGACTCATTCGTCGGATTCACTTACTCAGCGGCGCTGTCGGTGGTGGAGGTCGACATTCTCACCGGCGAAACCACAATGCTCAGTTCCGACATCGTGTACGACATGGGCTGGAGCATGAATCCGGCGATCGATATCGGCCAGGTGGAAGGCGCCTTTATTCAGGGCGTCGGTTATCTTCTGACCGAGAAGCTGGTTTTCCAGGAAGATGGCCCCGAGGCCGGCCGGCTCAACACGGCGAACACCTGGCGCTACAAGCCACCGGCGGTGACCACGATTCCGCTGGCGCTGAACACGCACCTATTTCCGCGCAATCTGCTTGATGTGAAGGACATACCCGAGGATCCGAACGACATCTTCTCCGCCAAGGAAGTCGGCGAGCCGCCGCTAGTCCTGGCCAATACCGTGTTTTTTGCGATTAAAGCGGCGATCCGCGCCTCGCGGCTCGAACGCAAACTGAGCGGACTGTTCCGCTTCGACGCTCCAGCCACCGTACAGGAAGTGCGGCGCGCCTGCGAAGTATCAACTGCCGATTTGAACTGACGGCAGTCAAAGACGATCTTGAAAGGATTCGACCATGCAGAGATACCCTTCGCTGTTAAGACGGGCGACCACTGCGTCGCTTGCAGCCATGATGGCCTTCACGACCGCTTCCGCTCAAGCGCCCATGGCAGTGTCAGCCCAGGCCTTGTCGGCGCGCGAGCAAAAAGGCTCGGGATTTCCCGACTTCGGATTCATGGTCACGCCCTCCGAGTATGCGGCGAAATACTCCGGTGAGCCCGTCTTTCGCCTCAAGGCCGACTTCCCACGGGAGATGCCCACGCAGCTGCCGGAATTCCTTACGAAGATCGATTTCCGCAAGGACCCCCTCGCCTATATCGAAGCTGTTCGCGACTACGCCTTCGAAGGCAACCTACCCACCTGGGATCCCTATCAGAACCACGTTCGCCAGTGGTATCACATCCCGTGGCTGCACCCGACGACAGTCGGCCCCAACGCCTATCCTCCTAACGGCGGCACAGAAGGCTTCCACGGACTCATAAAAGAGGCTCCCATAAGCCCGCTACAACTGGGTCCGGGCCAGAAGGGCAAGGAGGGCAATTACTCGGTCTACGCCATTACGCTTGTCAACGACTTCGCTGGCTACACGATGAGCAAGATGTGGCGCGATCCCAATAATCCGGATCCCCGCGCCACTGACGCGCGCTTCGGCGGCGGATTCCCGGTCGGCACCGTGTTCGCCAAACTCCTGTTCACCGACGCGCCGCAAGGAACCGACCATCTTCCGTTTCTCGAGAATCCTCTTCAATGGACCGCCTACATTACTCCTACTTTCTTTCCGGTCGGTTCCGGGCCCGTAACTCGAGTGGTTGGAAAGGTGAACCTGCTGCAAATGGATATTGCCGTCCGCGACGACCGCGCCGATACGCCCGGGCTCACTGGCTGGGTTTTCGGAACGTTCGTCTACAACGGCCAGCTGAATAAGGCTAACAAGTTCATGAACTTGGTCCCGGCCGGCCTCATGTGGGGCAACGATCCCGAAAATCGCATCAACAAGACCGATCCCTTCCCTCCGATTAAGACGAGAGTCAACAAAGACCTTTTGCAGTCGGTTATCTTCGACACTCCGGAGCTTCCGCCTCAGCACCTCGGGTGGAACGGACGTCTCAACGGGCCCGCCGACTTGAACACGACATCCTGCATGTCCTGCCACATCACTGCACAGTATCCCGCCGTCACCAGCCTCGTGCCGGACGGGGCGGTTCCCGACGGGGGCCTGAAGCCTCCCAGTCAGGGAGGTACGGACGAATGGATGAAGTGGTTCGCCAACGTTCGCTGCGCCACTTCGATGGACCCGCGCGCTTATTCGACTGACTTCTCCTTTCAGGTAGCCATCGCGCTGCAGAACTTCTTCAATGTGAAGAGCGGGCTTGAGCAGGGTGCGTGGAGAAGCGACTATGAATTGCCGACCAAACCGATTGCGCGTGGGCTGCTGCGCAAGGTAGAACCGGGGATGCCTCCTGCAAAACCCAAATGACCCATACCAAGGCGGAGTCCCGCGTACTCGGAAAATTTGTTGGCGTTGCCAGGCACCTCGGTCATAGTGGTGAAGCATTCCGCCGATGCGACTCTTGCATCGAACGACATACTCAAGCGGGATACGCCGCTCAGGATCTTAGCCTGACGGGCTTCGAGGACGACGAACTCGCGCGGCTTTTGGCACAGCAGGATGCGGTCGAGGGCGGGTTCTTCGCTTGTGAGCCAGGCGGACCCGGCCAGCCCGGCCGTGCAGTGCCATATTCACCCGGCCGTACTCAGCCGACTCCCGTGCTCGTCCTGTATCTTCTCGTGGAAATGCTTTAGTTGGCGTCGAAGTACGTTTCCTGGGACAACTGCAGCGGTTGCTCAACCATCTACATCGGCACCCGATTGGGGCTCGGTTGTCGCCTTCGGTAGTCCCATAGCCCGCGATAGCCGTGCTCATGTGGTTCAGTACAAGGTAGCGGCCTTGGGTGCCCCCCCCCGCCAACCTGGGTTGGTACACCACCGTGTTCTAAACAGGAAGCCAGCTACGAACTTCTGTGTCGGCGAACCTCGCGTTGTGGCTCGCTCGACCCTCTCCTGCTCGTTTCAGCGTAGTCCTTCGTGCGCTATAGTACGCAGACGAGTGGGCCGTACTGCAATCGCGGAGCTATTCGCCCTCACTCTGCCACCCTGAGGATCTCGGCACCAAAATTTTCAAAGCCGATGTCGAAAAGGCGGCCAGACTACATTTCGAGCTCGTGAAAGTGGGAGAGAAAACTCCGTCTGGACAGCTATCCGGTCCACTTGGCTGCGACTGACCGCTGCAGCGTGCCTGAAGCATCGTCGTCGCTTTTCACATACGCGGGCGGCAAAGGCGATCTTCTTTAGCCAGGTGGTGCTTGACGCTCCAAGGCATCATCCGACAAGGAGAGGAGCTCTTCCCGCTATTCCAAGCCCTGAACTTGTGGATCTCGCTCGACTCCCAACGAAACGCGGTTTTCGTCGGCGTTGACCGAGCATCGAATCTGGCTGCCCGGTGTGTTCGGGAGGGTGTGACCCAATGCGAACAACATTAGCCAATTTCGTTCCATAAGCGCCGGCGTCACCGAATGACGTCCCCTCCACCTGTTTTGGCCGCCTCGAAAAGAAAATAACACAAACCGTCAAGGACGTCGTTACCAGGAACTTCCTTGCGGTCGGATGACACCAATCTCGGCGAACGCCAAGGAGAAGCCCGGTGCCGCTCCAGAGCTTCCGAACGTGAGCCCATCCCTTCCGAGTCAGCCGGTCCCCGCGGCCTCCCGTCTGCTCCAACGCGCGTTCGCACTTTTCTGTGCACGAGCGCGCTTCTCTTCGGGCGTGAGGGTTGCCCAGTATCTACGCGAGACCTGACCCATGGTCTTGCGGAAAGACTCTCTTTGTCCTTCGCTCTTGATCTTCTTGTTGAGGGGAGAC
>JBAUOG010000416.1:0-16368 GCA_049579625.1 Bryobacteraceae bacterium | reverse complement strand
GGTTCATAGTCGTTGTTCCTGTATCAAAAATGTCTCAAAACCCTATCGTTTTGAGAGCTAAGGGGTTGCTTGTTGAGCGAAAGCGAAATCCCCAAATTGTTGAAAGTTAAGCAAAACAGGAAGAACGTATGGAGGGAATGGAGATCGGAGTCGCGCGCCCAAGGCAGGTGCGCTACCAGGCTGCGCTACGCCCCGATCTCTCTGGTTCTCTTGATTCTAATCTATCGGGCGTCTTGCACCCGCTACAGCGGGGAATGGCGCAGCAAAATCGTTGATCAGCGCTCCGCTATCCCTAGGCGGTGTGGCATACCCGGAGCCGCTTGCGGCCGCGACACGACCGGGCTCATGAGGCGTACTTCGCCTTCCTCCGGCACGGGCCGCTGAACGTCGGCAAGAAGGCGGGGGTCCGGCCGGGAAAACAAGTCGCGGTGCAGCGCTTCGACACATTTCCGTAAGTCGCATTGCGGAACTACCACCGACATGGCTGGAGCCTCATGGTGATCCCATAAGACAACCGCTTCCGTGTTCTTCAGCGCATCGAGTACTTGCGCCTTCAAGCCCGGTGTCTGCGGAATGTCAGCCCCGACCAGCGTCAGAATCGCGCGCTCCATGCGGAGACGAACTTCGACACAGCCTTCAATGTCCATTTGAAGACGATCATATCGATCGGAACTCTTCACCGCGAGATACGTCGCATCACCGTTCTGGGCGAGGAACTCCGGCGACACGCCATGGCAGCCGCACAATTGGCGGAGCGTGTTGAGGTTGCCTTCGGGATCGCCATGCAGACGAAGCTCGAGAACCGTCAGGTCGGACTTACAGGCGATCGACTTCACTACATGCGCGCACGGCTCCGCAGTTGCTACAACGCGGGTGCCTGCGACTTCCGGCCGCCGGGAGTTCCGGACCGTGATCGGAATCCTCTGCCGCATGGCTGGAGCCACTGTGTCGGGATGCAGCACCTTGGCTCCGCCGTAGGCCATCGCTGCCGCTTCCTGGTAGGAAATTGACTTCAGCTTGTATACGCGGTCGAACACGCGGGGATCGCAGGTTAGTATTCCGTCGACATCGGTCCAAATCTGGACCTCCTCGGCACAGAAAGCAGCGCCGACGATCGAGGCAGTCAAATCGGACCCACCCCGGCCCAGCGTGGTGGTGACGCCCGATTCGGTGGCGCCGATGAATCCGCCCATCACCACCGTGCGGTCGATCGCTAACCGTGGAATGACGCGCCGCAGTTTCGCATACGTTTCCCAATACAGAGGTGTTGCGTGTGTGTGTTGGTTGTCAGTCAAGATCAACTGCCGGGCATCGACCCGTACGGAAGGTACGCCTGCGCTGTGCAGTGCGGTGTTCACGATCTCGCTGGACAACCGCTCACCGTAACTGAGGATTTCGTCGTACAGAGCCGGCGTCAGTTCGCGGCCCTCGTCTTCGAGCGTCGCGACGAGTCGGTGCAATGCTGTGAACTGGCGCCGCAGTGAGTCTTCGAGGCACCGGCTAGCCGGTCCCTCAATGACTTCCTCCGCCGCGGAGGAGTGGCATTCCCAGAGTTCTTTGATGCCCTTCCAGGCGCTGTACCTGTGACCGTGTTTCGTCTCCTCGGCGATTTGCAGAAGGCGATTGGTGGTATTTCCCAAGGCCGACACGACAACAACGGGCTTAGCCGCCAAATGCGACTTCACGATGCCCGTGACGCGCCGGATCGCCGCACCAGACTGGAGCGACGATCCGCCGAATTTCATGACGATCATACAGAGATCTTCTCCTTTGGAACGGGTAGCGACCGTAGCCCAATCCATAGTGAGGAAGCGCTTCTCTCCATCCGTTCACACCTCGAATGTAAGCGCTGTCCCATAAAGACGGCATAAGCTTTCTCTGAAGTATTCCTCAACGAGGAAGCCAGGACAACAGGCGGAAATTGCGATTATAAGTGCCAGTCGGTCAGCCTGTTACAGACGAACTATAAAGCGTTACATCGCCGGCCGTCAGATGTATGCGATGACGTCAATCTCAACCAGCGAGTTACCGGGCACGCCCGCCACGGAGACGGTTGTTCGAACCGGAGGCTCGGAGCCAAAGCTGCCCAGAAACACTTCGTTCATGGCCTTGTAGTCCTTCAGGTCGGCCAGATAGACATTGCACTTCAGCACCTTGTCCATCGACGAGCCGCAGGATTCAAGCTTGGTCTTGATTTCGTCCAGCACGTGCTTAGTGTGCGCTTTGATGTCGCCTTCGAAGTGCGCGCCGATCCCCGACAGGAACAGCAGATTGCCATAGGAAACGGCACCGCTGAAGAGAGGCGTCTTGTCGGGCGGTTTGCCGCCATCCCAGTGGACCACCTTCTTGGGCGCTTGCGCCACTGCCGGGACCGCTACGGCAACTCCGGCTGCGGCGACCGCGGCGCCCTTGCCTAGGAAGCTTCTTCTATCGGTTTTGTTCATGATGTGTTGCTCCTTATCGGTTGAAACCAAAATCCCGTCGCGCTCAAGCCGGCTTTACCGGCCGAATTACTCCGGTCGGCGCCTGATAGTGGCGCCTTTGAGCGGACCAGTTCGCGCGCCCATATTCGCCCATGTCGATCACGCCGCTCATCGTCTCGCCTTCTACCGTGCCCATAAAGTCGCAGAACAGAAACGTGCCGTGAATCTTCTGCGAACTCCGGAAACGAACCAGGTTCGCTGCGACGGCGCCGCTGAGGTCGCCGCTGACGAATTCGCCGCGATGAGTGCCCACCAGGCTGCCGCCTTTCTGCTCCAGAATGACGGTGTGGATCGCCGAGCCGCGATTGAAATCGATCTTCACTTCCCACTGGCCGGCGACTAGGGCCGGCTCGCCTTGCGGCAGCGGTTCGGTTTCAAAATGAGGTGGCTTCGAAAGCACCGCGTAGAGGCGCTGGCCAACCACTTGAGCGTCGCCGGGCATCATCATGTAGGGCGTAATCGAGACGGAGCTCGCCATGTTATCCGGCCGGCTGCCGGTAGTTCCGCCCAGCACGATGCGCGGCTCCGTATCTAAAAGCAGCTTGCTGACCTCAGGCCCGGTGATGCCGAGCTTCGTGCCATCCCACTCGATGAGCAGGCGCGGCGACCGGTTCGATCGGCCTTCCTCGGCGCCGTAGTTCCTGGTGGTGATGCCGTCGACGCGCTTCACAGTTGCGGCAATCTCGTCCAGCCAGCCTTGCCATTTACGCCATTCGGCTTGATGGTCGCGCTGGTTCCACATTTCCACTGCGGCCAGCATGCCCATGATCTCTTCTTTGCCAACCTTGAGCGAACGCCCATAGGCATGGTGCGGCGCGCTATTGGCCCAGGCAGCTTCCAGGAAATTCCTTTCGCCGAGCAGCAGGCCCGCGGCCTGCGGCCCTCGAATGCACTTACCTCCGCTATACGCGACGGCGGTGGCGCCGCGCTGCAGGTGGACGTTCGGAATAGTGAGAATCTCGGCCGCCGCATCCACCACCACCGGCACATTGTGGCGACGCGCTACCTCCGAGATGACGGCGGTTCCCAGGGGACCCTCGTCGCCGTCACCCGCAAGGATGTAGCACATCGCCGTACGGTCATTGAATGCCGCCTCGAGTTGCGCCGGGGTGTTGACCTCGACGATCTTCACACCCACCATGCGGATGGCATGGTCGTAGACGTTGCGCGAATACTCGGGGATGATGACCTGGTTCTTCAAGCCGGTGAGGTCCGGCAGCTGCTGCATGCGCTCCGGGTTTGTTCCCGCAATGGAAGCCGCCGTGCAATGGGTTAGCGCCGCGCAGCATCCGGCCGTAACAATGCCCCAGTCGGCTCCGGTCAGCGTCGCCAGTTTCTTGCTGACGCCTCCCATCAGCTCGTCCATTTGAACATAGCCGCGCGAGGCTTCGTCCATGGCTCGCTTCACCTCCGGCAGAGTCTGCGAACCGGTGATGATGGTGAAGGTTCCTTTGGCGTTGATGATGGGCCGCACGCCAATCGACTCGTAGAGTTGGTTCGCGTCTTTCGCCGAAGTCAGCGGGTCTGCTGTCTCCGCGGCTGCGGGCAGGGCACTGGCCAAGCCCAACAGTCCTCCCTGGCGGAACAGATCGCGGCGGTTGAGGCCGCTCCGTTGTGTGTTTGATTCTTGAACAGCGTCTGACACGATGGCTCTCTATATACCCTACAGCCGTCCAAACTTGGCGACCGCTTCGCGAATGGATTTGTACTTCTCAATGAACGGAATCATGCTGTGTTCCGATTCGTCCAACGCCTGCGCCTTCTTCAGCACCTCCGCGGCTTTCTCCTGAGGCACTACGACAACGCCATCCATATCCGCAACGATGATGTCGCGGGGACGGACCTCGACGCCTGCGCAGGTAACTGTAATATCACGGCCCGCGAAGCGGTAGTGATTGACCGTAGTCGACGGCACTGTGCCCCGACTGAACACGGGAAACTGGAGCTTGGTGATTTGTGGCGTGTCGCGCAGGCCGCCGTCGATCACCGCTCCGGCCAAGCCGCGGTACTTCATGGCGGTGCTCATCAGGCCGCCAATGCCCGCATAGTCCAAGCCGTCCTCGAGGACCATAACGTACACCGAGCCCGGCCGTGCTTCGTCGATGGCATCCAACATTCCTTGCTGCGCCTTCGATCCTTCCTTATGCTCTTCTTTCGTCAGCAACACCGTGGTGGCTCGTCCAGCGAACTTGCACTGGTTCAAGGGACGCATATCGTGGGACATGTAGGCCTTCTGTCCGTAGAGCTGCTCCATGGCGTCGGCCACAGAGGCGGCCTCGACCAGCCGGAACCCCTCGATGAGGTCAGTCGGATCGCCGGCGGAACGCGCTCTCACCGGCACGAGGGCAACGGCGATAGAGAGTAAAGCAACGAAGCCTGCGAGAGTGTATTTCTTCATGCGATGATCCTATTCTTTGGTCCCGTCTCCGCCTGAGACAAGTGCGGCTCCAAACGTGGCGAGGGTGATGTCGTCTTCCTGGGGCAGGCCGCTGACGGCCACCGCACCCACGACCTCACCGCCGCGCCAGACCGGGACCCCGCCGCCCCATCCGACAAATCGAGGGTCGCCGAAATAGGCAATCTCGAAGCCCTTTTCCGGGTGCCGGGCACGTTCGCCAATTTCTTTGCTGCTCTTTCGCTCGCGCGCCGCCGAATAGGCCTTGTTCATGGCAATCGGGATGGACGAAACCGGCGCCCCGTCCATGCGGGCAAAGGCAATCAGCTCGCCGTGAGGATCGGTGACCGCAATCACACCCGCCCTCCCGGTCGGTTGGACCTTCTCGACGATCGCATCAATAATCCGTTTCGCTTCCGCGTAGTCGATACTTTGAGTCGTGCGCATCAGTGTTCACCAGAATATCCCCGATGCGATTTCGCGTTGGCGATCGTGGCGTAGTGTGATTAACTGAACAGGCGACGAACCATCTTGCGAACACTGCCCCTATTCCTTCTCATGTGTCTGCCGGCGGCCATTGCTGTCGCACGCGAAGCGCCCATTTGCAGCGTGATGGAACCCACGGCAGCTTTCCATATCCGCCATATCGAGGGCCATCCGGATCTCACGACCGATCCGCAGGCCGCGGTGTGGAAGGGTGCGGCGTCACAGATTATCGTGAAAGACTGCAGCCGGGAGATTGAGTATTCGAACGTGAAGAGCACGGTCCGCGCCTTCTGGACCGACACAGACGTTTATTTCCTGTTTGAGTGCCCGTACGTCGAACTCAATTTATTCCAGCCGGCAAATCACGCAGCACCACACGTCGGTCTTTGGGATCGACACGTGGTTGAGATGTTCCTCGGTGACGATTGGACCAACATACGCCACTACCGTGAGTTTGAGACTGCGCCGACGGGCGATTGGATCGACCTGGCCATTGATCTCGATCACGAGAGCAATGACTACTCCTGGCGATCGGGATGGAAAACGGCAGCGAGAATCGACCACCAGAAGAAAGTCTGGTACGCAGCAGCGCGCATCCCGCCTGCTTCGGTGAGCAAGGAGAAGATTGCGGCGGGATCACGCTGGCGGATGAATCTGTACCGCATCGATGGTCTGGGGGCCGATCCGCAACGTCACTTCCTTTGCTGGCAGCCGACGTGTGTCCAGAATCGCGACCCCAACCACGTACCCGAACATTTTGGAACGCTAGTGTTTGAGATGGGCAAATGAGGATCGAGCGACTGACAAGGCTTCTGGGATTCACTGCATTGACAACCGTCTGTCTGGCACAGCCTGATGTCAATCCCAATCCAGCTGCACTCATTGCGGAAGGACGAAAGCAGTTTGGGAGCCACTGCGCCGGATGCCATGGCGGCGACGGGCTGGGGGGTGAACGCGCTCCCACGATTGCCCAGCCTGAAAGCCGGTGGCTTAAATCGGCAGAGAGCATCAGAGAGCTTCTGAAGAATGGCATACCCGATGCCGGCATGCCCAGTTTCCAACTGAGTGAGGCGGAGACGCGAGCTATTGTGGCATTCGTCCAGTCGCTGGTGACGCCCGCCGCGGAAGCTCATCCCGCCGGTGATCCCGCGGCTGGTGAACGCTTCTTCTTTGGCGGCGGCAATTGCTCGTCCTGCCACAAGGCGCGGGGCCGCGGCGGGCTGATGGGCCCCGATTTAACCGAGATCGCACGCCAACAGACGCTGGCCCAGATCGAGAGTGCTTTGGTCAAGCCGAAGATGATGCGCGGGTATAGCGTCGTCAAGATACGGCTGGTGAACGGCACTGAGCTACGAGGCTTTGCTCGCAATCGGAGTACGTTCGATATCCAGATACAGGGTTTCGACGGTCAACTGCATCTGCTCAAGCGGGATGAAATCGCGGTTCTGAGCGACGAAGAAAAGCCGCTGATGCCACCGCTCACAGCGACGGAAGCCGAGAAGGAAAACCTGCTCGCCTATCTGGCCACACTTAGCGGAGGCCCCTTTCACGGCACAGCCACGGCAGACGACCAGTCTGCCCTCCGCGCCGCATTTGAAAACGTGATTCACCCGGCGCCAGGCGACTGGCCCACATATCATGGCGACCTGAGCGGAAACCGCTATAGCGAACTCAAACAGATCGATAAGAGCAACCTCAGTCGCCTCGCTTTGAAATGGACGTTTGCAGTCAGAGGCACTGAGAATCTGGAGGTGACGCCCGTTGTTGCGAAAGGCGTGATGTACGTCACCACTGCGAATCAGTGCTTTGCAATCGATGCGCGGAGCGGCCGCCAGATTTGGCACTATCAGCGTCCTTTGACGAAGGGCGTTATCGGCGATGCTGCTGGCGCCATCAATCGGGGCGTAGCGCTGCTGGGAGACCGTCTCTTCATGGTGACGGACAACGCTCATCTGATCGCATTGGCGCGCACCACCGGCGCATTGCTCTGGGACGTCGAAATGGCGGACTATAAACAGCACTATGGAGCAACGTCCGCGCCGCTGGTGGTGAATGATCTGGTCATTTCCGGCACCTCTGGTGGCGATGAAGGAATCCGTGGCTTTGTGGCTGCCTACGCCGCAGCCACCGGCACAGAGGTCTGGCGTTTCTGGACCGTACCCAAGCCCGGCGAGCCATTTTCAGAAACATGGCGCGGACGGGCGATTGAGCATCCCTGCGTGTCGGCCTGGCTCACCGGAACCTATGACCCGGAAACGAAACTACTGTTCTGGACGACAGGAAACCCGTGCCCGGATTACAACGGCGACGAGCGCCAAGGCGACAATCTATACGCGAATTCGGTGGTGGCCCTACAGCCCGATACAGGCGTACTCGTCTGGTACTTCCAATACACGCCGCACGACCTGCACGATTGGGATGCCGCGCAGACGCCTTTGGTGGCTGATGCGGTGTTTCGGGGAGAGAATCGAAAGCTGCTCCTGCAGGGCGATCGCAACGGCTACTTCTACGTCTTAGATCGTACGAATGGAAAGTTTCTTGCGGCGTATCCGTTTGTCAAGCTGCTGACTTGGGCGGATGGCATCGATAAGAATGGGCGTCCGAAGCTCAGGCCGAACATGGAGCCGAGCGTATCGGGAACAAAGGTTTGCCCGGCTGTCGAAGGAGCGACGAATTGGATGTCTCCGTCATTCAGCCCGCAGACTGGACTGTTCTATCTGATGGCGCTGGAGAAGTGCAATATCTACAGCAAATCGTCGGCATGGTGGAAGCCGGGCGAATCGTTCTATGGCGGTGATGCTCGGGAGGTGCCCGAAATCAAACCCAAGAAGTTTCTCCGGGCCATCGATATCCAGACTGGCAAGATCGCTTGGGAGATTCCACAAGACGGCTTCGGTCGCACTTGGGGTGGAACCATCTCAACCGCCTCTGGTTTGGTGTTCTTCTGCGAAGATAGCGGATCGTTCGCGGCAACCGACGCGAAGACCGGCGAGATCCTGTGGCACTTCCAAGCCAATCAATCGTGGCACGCTTCGCCCATGACGTTTGAGGTGGATGGTTCACAGTACGTCTCCATCGCAGCGGGGTCCAACATACTCGTCTTTGGGTTGAACTAACCGGCTTGTGATAAGAAACGTACAGCCCGCTCCAGGTAGTTAGGGAGCAAGCCATACATCATGAGACTACCCAGTGTCTGCCTGTTTGCGACTCTTTGTGGGGCGGCCTTTTCTTCCGCGCTCGCCGCCGACTTCCGCCCGCCCGCCGTGCCGCTGGTGACGCACGACCCCTATTTCAGTATCTGGTCGATGTCCGACCATCTGACGGATTCTCAGACCAAACATTGGACCGGCGTTACGCATTCGCTCTCCAGTCTGATTCGTGTTGATGGCAAGACCTATCGAATCATGGGGCGTGAGCCCCGCCGCGTTCCGGCGCTGGAGCAGACCAAGCTCGAAGTTCTGCCAACCCACACCATCTATTCGTTCCAGGGCGCTGGTATTCGCGCGACGCTGACGTTTCTGACGCCTGCGCTGCCGCACGATTTGGATGTTCTCTCGCGCCCGGCCACCTACATCACCTGGAACGTGCAATCCGGCGATGGCGGTAAACATGACGTGTCAATCTACTTCGACGCGGGATCGGAGATCGTGGTGAACCGGAACGATGAGCCAGTTACGTGGTCCCGTTTTCGGCTGAATAGTCTGCAGGTGTTGCGCATGGGGAGCCAGTATCAGCCCATGCTGCAGAAGGCCGGGGACGACCTGCGCATCGATTGGGGCTATTTGTATCTGACCGCTCCCGCTGACGACGCCTCCTCTCAGTTTGCTGGCACCCGGCAAGCCGCGTTCGATGCGTTTCTCGATAAGGGCAGCTTGCCCGATGCCGACGATATGCGGGCGGTTCAACCCTACGCGCAGCCGACGCCGGTCCTTGCTTACGTTTTTCGGCTCGGTCCCGTCACGGCGACAGCCGTTTCTCGCCACGTGGTGCTCGCCTACGACGATCTGTATTCCATCGAGTACTTTCATCGCCAGCTGCGCCCCTACTGGCGTCGCAATGGCGCCGAGGCATCCGACCTGCTCCAATGGGCGCTGCGAGACTACGAGTCCCTTGAGAAGCGTTCATCGGAGTTCGACCGGCAGCTCACGGCCGATCTTATTGCGGCCGGTGGTGAATCCTACGCCAAGCTTTGCTCACTTGCGTACCGGCAGGCCCTTGCTGCCCACAAGCTGACTGCCGACGTGGATGGCACGCCGCTGTTCTTTTCCAAAGAGAACTTCAGTAATGGCTCCATCGATACAGTGGACGTGACCTACCCCAGCTCCCCGTTTTTTCTGCTCTTCAATACGCGCCTGCTGAAGGGACAACTGCAGCCAATTCTCGACTACGCCGGCATGGCTCGCTGGCGATTTCCCTTCGCGCCTCATGATCTCGGGCAATACCCATTAGCGAATGGCCAGCAATACGGCGCAGGTGAGGCATCGGAAACGGATCAGATGCCGGTGGAAGAAAGCGGCAACATGCTGATCATGATGGCGGCCGTGGCGCACGTGGATGGAAATGCCGACTTCGCGAAACCATACTGGCCGCTGCTGACGAAATGGGCTGAATACTTGAAGGAAAAAGGCCTCGATCCGGAGAACCAGCTTTGTACCGACGATTTCGCCGGCCACCTGGCTCATAACTCGAATCTCTCAATCAAAGCGATCCTCGCCCTGGGAGCGTATGGCAAGCTGGCAGCCGCGCTGGGATACGCCGACGTGGCGCAGCAGTACGAGCAGACGGCCCGCGATTTCGCGCAGCGTTGGGTAAAGATGGCAGACGATGGCGATCATTACCGGCTTACGTTTGATCATGCGGGCACGTGGAGCCAGAAGTACAACCTGGTCTGGGACAAGCTGCTGGGGTTGAATCTGTTCCCGCAATCGCTGACCCGTAAGGAGACCTCCTTCTACTCCACGCATGCAAACGAGTATGGGCTTCCGCTGGATAATCGCGCCGCATACACAAAGATCGATTGGCTTGCGTGGACGGCGACACTCGCCGATTCCAAGCCGGGCTTTGAGGCTCTTTTCGCGCCGGCTTATCGTTTTGCCGATGCCTCGCCGAGCCGCGTGCCACTGACCGATTGGTACGACACCGTGACAGGAAAGCAAGTGGGCTTTCAGGCACGGTCGGTGGTGGGCGGGATCTTCATCAGGATGCTCGACGACCCCGCGACCTGGAAGAAGTGGTCAGTTGCCCCGCAGTAGTTGGCGCTGCCGCAGTAGAGCGTGGCCGATCGCTGCCTGGCCCAGTGCCAGACCGCCGTCGTTCGCCGGCACAACTCGATGCCAAAGCACCTGAAAGCCAAAGCTGCGCAAGCGTTCCACCGCCAGCTTAAGCAGAAAGATGTTTTGGAAAACGCCGCCGGTCAGCGCCACATTGTTCAATCCGGTGGTTTCGCGGGCCAATTTGCACACGTCGACAATCGCGGCCGCCACCGAGCTATGGAATCGCGTCGCGATCAGCGAGAGGGCAACCCCTGAACGCAGATCGCCAAGGATTGCTGCGAGAAGTGGAGCGGGGTCGAGCGTTACTATGTCGCCGCTCGTGATCGGGAATGGATAGGGATCCCTACGACCGGTCGATTCACACAAGGCTTCCAATTCCATCGCGGCCTGCCCCTCGTAGTTGACTCGCTGCCGCACGCCGATCAGGGCGGAGACTGCGTCGAAGAGCCGGCCCACGGAACTTGACGGGACACAGTTGAGGTTCCTATCGAACTGGCGGCGCAGAACGCGTAAGTCGTTTGCCGAAAACTCCTTCACCGCCGGGAGATCGTCATCCCACTCCAGGCCCGCTTGCCAGAGATGGGCAAGCGCCGTGCGGGCGGGATGTTTGATGGAAGCATCGCCGCCCGGCAGGGGAACATAGCGGAGATGCGCGAACCGGCGGAACGACGCTTGGTTGGCGACCAGAAACTCGCCGCCCCAAATGGCCCCATCAGAACCGTATCCGGTGCCGTCGAACGCCACCCCGACCACAGATTCTTCAGGCTCGAGTCCGTTCTCCGCGGCCAGCGCCGCCGCATGAGCATGATGATGCTGCACCTGAAGTAATTCAATGTTTCGATCCTTCGCAAAGTCGGTGGCCCAACGCGTGGATAGATAGCCGGGATGCTGGTCGCAAACCACGCACCGCGGATCGACTCGAAAGAGCCGTAGCATGTGGCTCAGTGCAGTCTCAAAGGCTCGCTGCGTTTCCAGCGTGCCCATGTCACCAATGTGCTGGCTGAGATAGGCGAAGCGTCCTTTCGTGATGCAGAAGGTGGCCTTTAGTTCGGCACCAACTGCAAGCAGGTCGTCCACTGGTTGTTTCAACACAACGGGAAAAGGAGCGTAACCTCGGGATCGACGGAGTGGAATCTCCTTGTCCTCGAGCGTGCGGATCACCGAATCGTCGCAGACCACCTCAATCTCACGATTGTGGGTTAGAAGAGCGTCGGCAATGCCAAGCAGCCTGGTTCGGGCCTCGGCGTTTTCACGGACGATCGGTTCGCCCGAAACATTGGCCGAGGTCATCACCAGCGGCGTTTCGTCGAGCAACAGATAATGCAGCGGCGCGTAGGGCAACATGACGCCCAGGTAAGCGTTGCGGGGCGCCACCAGGCTGGAGATCGAGTTGGGCTTCCGGCTACGCAGCAGGACGATCGGTCGGGCGCGGGAACTCAGCAGCCTTGCCTCCTCCGCGCTGACTTCGGCAAACCGCTTCACTGCTGCCAGGTCACGGGCCATCAGGGCGAAGGGCTGCTCAATGCGGCTTTTTCTCTCGCGCAGCAATCGCAGTGCTGCGTCGCTGGTTGCGTCGCAGGCAAGATGGAACCCTCCGATGCCTTTGATCCCGACAACCGCCCCAGAGGCCAGCAGGGTCTTCACGGCGGCGATCGCTGCCGGCCCGGTGCTCTGGGCCTCCTCTTCGAAGCCTCCGCCGGCTGGCTTGATCAAAGACACCTGGGGCCCGCACGTGGGGCAAGCGTTGGGCTGCGCGTGAAATCGCCGGTTCAGCGGATCGCGATATTCGGCTTCGCAAAGCGGGCACATCTGGAACGAAGCCATGGTCGTAGCCGGCCGGTCGTACGGCAAATCCCGAATGATGGTGAAGCGCGGTCCACAGTTGGTGCAGTTGATGAACGGATAACCATAACGGCGGTCTCCCGGGTTCAGCAACTCGCGTAAACAGTCGTCGCAGATGGCGATATCGGGAGACACCGGCGTGCTGGCAAACGCGGTGCTTTCGCTTTCGAGAATCACAAAGGCCGCGTCAAGAGCGACGCCGATATCTTCCGTTTCGAAGGACTCAATCACTGACAGAGGCGGCAGGCGGAGCCGAATGTCGCGTTGGAAACGTTCGACCGCCGCGGGTAGACCCTCCACTTCAATACGTACGCCGGAACTGTGGTTCAGGACGAAGCCCGTCAGGCCGTGCTCCCGGGCCAATGAATAAATGAAGGGACGAAAGCCAACGCCCTGCACCACGCCGTCAATGAGGATGCGGCGCCGCACCTTGTCAGACGCTGCCGACAAAGGCACTCTCACCTCCACTCCTCACTGCCGGACTCGGCAATTGACTGCAAACAAAACATATCAGCACAGAACCGCGCGCGTCAGCAAGCGGATTTTCGGCTTCAGCCCGTCTTCTTTCATCTCCCTGGAACCAGTACCGGGGAGAATCCTACGTAAAAGCAGAAACCCGTTTTGCTGGTTATCAGCATATACTTTGATTACCCTTTATGCGGGATTTCGAAGGAGTCAGCCGATGTGCTTAGCCGTGCCAGGTCAGGTGAAACAGATTTACGAAGACCAGGGCGTCCGGATGGGACGAGTCAACTTCGGCGGAATCGTAAAGGAAGTGTGCCTGGCTTATCTCCCCGAAATCAACATCGGCGACTACACCATTGTGCACGTGGGATTCGCCATCTCCAAGGTAGATGAAGAATCGGCCAATGCAACCCTGCAAATGTTCCGTGATCTCGGAGTCCTCGAGGAGGAACTAGGCGCAAAGTCAGAAGTAACGGCAGGTGATAGTCATGAAATACCTAAATGAATTTCGAGACGGTGAGCTGTCACAAAATCTCGCGCGCGACATACGCCAAATAACCACGCGGCCTTGGGCGCTGATGGAAGTATGTGGCGGCCAAACGCACTCCATCATCCGGAACGGTATCGATCAGCTGCTGCCGGAAGAAATCGAACTGATCCATGGCCCGGGGTGCCCGGTATGCGTCACGCCCTTGGCACTGATCGATCAGGCACTGGCGATTGCGTCTCAGCCTGGTGTCATCTTCTGCTCGTTCGGCGACATGCTGCGCGTGCCGGGCAGCGCCAAAGACTTATTCCGTGTGAAGAGTGAGGGCGGTGACGTGCGTGTTGTTTACTCACCGCTCGACGCGGTCACCATTGCTCGTCAGAATCCCGACCGGGAGGTGGTGTTCTTTGGAATTGGCTTTGAGACCACCGCGCCCGCGAATGCCATGGCTGTAAAGCTGGCGCATCAGTTAGGTCTGAAAAACTTCTCCATGCTTGTGTCTCACGTCCTGGTACCGCCTGCGATCGAAGCGATCATGACGTCGCCCGGCAATCGTGTCCAGGCGTTCCTTGCCGCGGGACACGTCTGCAGCGTTATGGGTTACTGGCAATATCCTCCGCTGGCTGAAAAGTATCGTGTTCCGATTGTGATCACCGGGTTTGAACCGCTCGATGTGTTGGAGGGTATCCGCCGGACGATTGTTCAGCTGGAAAACGGCCAATCTGAGGTTGAGAATGCATACGAGCGTGCGGTAACGATGCCGGGGAACACAGTTGCCCAACAAACTCTAGCTGAAGTCTTCGAGGTCACGGACCGTGCGTGGCGAGGCATCGGGGTAATCCCGAAGAGCGGCTGGCGATTGCGCGACACGTATCGTGACTATGATGCCGAGCACCGCTTCAAGGTATCGGACATCAAGACGGAAGAATCATCCAAGTGCCATAGCGGCGAAGTGTTGCAGGGCCGCCTTAAGCCAAACCAGTGTCCGGCGTTCGGCAACGAATGTACACCGCGGCACCCGCTGGGAGCGACCATGGTGTCGAGCGAAGGCGCCTGCGCCGCTTACTATAATTACGGCCGATTCTTGACCATTGCCCCTGTTCCGTCGACCGCCTCTGTCTCGGCGAGCTGAATGAAAGATGAATTGAACTTCGAAAGCTGGGTTTGTCCGTTACCGTTGCGCGACTATCCCTCGATCGTCATTGGACACGGTGGCGGTGGGCAGCTTTCGAACGAGCTAGTGGCACATCTCTTCCTGCCTGCTTTCCAGAATTCCGTGCTCCAGAACCTGGGAGACTCGTCCGTATTGCCGGAGACTGCGGGACGGCTGGCGTTTTCGACTGATTCTTATGTCGTGCGTCCCCTGTTCTTCCCGGGTGGCAGCATCGGTGATCTTGCTGTGAACGGCACAGTCAACGACTTGGCCATGAGCGGTGCGCGTCCTCTTTATCTGAGCGCAGCCTTCATTCTGGAGGAAGGCTTCCCCATCGCGACGTTGGCGGGAGTGGTCGATCGAATGGCTGCCGCCGCGCGGAGAGCGGGCGTTGTCATCGTGACCGGCGACACGAAAGTGGTCGAGAGAGGCCACGGCGATGGGTGTTACATCAACACGGCCGGCATCGGTGTGATTCCGACGGGTGTTGACATCGGTCCATCGGGAGCACGGCCCGGTGATGTGGTGATCGTCAGCGGGACCATAGGGGACCACGGTATGGCGATTATGAGTGTTCGCGAAGGCCTGGAATTCGACACGGTGATTCAGAGTGACTGCGCCCCGCTCAGCGCTCTGGTTGCCGACATCCTCCCGCTCGGCGGTATTCATGTGCTGCGCGATCCCACCCGTGGAGGAGTCGCATCCTCACTCAACGAAATCGCGGCCAGTTCGAAAGTCGGCGTATCCCTTGATGAGCGGAGAATACCGATTGAGCCCGAAGTACAATCCGCTTGCGATCTGCTAGGGATGGATCCCATCTACGTCGCCAATGAAGGCAAGTTGCTCGCCATCGTCAGCGCCGGGTCTGCCGATGCGATTCTCGAACGCATGCGGAGGCATCCAGTGGCTTCCCGCGCCGCCATCATCGGCACAATTACAGACCAGCACCCGGGCCTGCTGGTGACGAAAACCGCGATCGGCGGCACGCGAGTTGTGCCTATGCAATTGGGCGAGCAACTGCCCAGAATCTGCTAAGCGGTTCAAGCGCAGCCCTGTAAAGACGATAAGCCTAATGACCGCGGCTAGCGGTCCGGAGGTTTATCATGAAGTCCCTATCTTTCGTGGGCGTTGCGTTGCTGCTTTGTAGTGCAGCGTCGGTCGCCGCGGCCACTGACCCGCTGCCGCTGTCAAGCCGGCTCCCAAAACCGGCGCCCCTGATTATTCTGGTCGACGGCCCCGATGCAGAGAGTTCGGCCCTTCCAGCGGCGAACGCTGCGCCCGCAGAAGCGGTAGAGCCGACAGTCGACGCTGTGCCTGCGTCCTATATCGGCCTGGTTCAGCCCGCGCCGGTTGAGGCCGAGGCGAGTACGGCTGCAGTCGCGGCAAACAAGAGCAGCGGAACCGTCAACAAGGTTTGGACCGCCAGCATCGCCGCACTCCTGGGTGGAACGGCGATGGATGCCGCATCATCCTGGGGTAAGGCCGAGGCCAACCCAATCCTGCGCTCGGCGAACGGTACTTTCGGATTGCAAGGCTTGATGATCAAGGGCGCCTTGGCCGGCGCAGTACTTGCGCCCGAGATCCTGATGCGCAACAACGAAGAAGCCAAGAAGAAATTCGCCATCGTGAATTTCATAGCCGCCGGTGTTTTCTCGGCGGTCGTGTTCCACAACCTGACTGTCCCGAAATTGAAATAGTGAACTGGTAAGACCCACTAGCGGCGGATGAGCGTTGCCACACCCGCCGTTAGACTGGGCTGCTTGCTGTAGACGGTCGTCTGCCAC
>JBAUOG010000415.1:0-16640 GCA_049579625.1 Bryobacteraceae bacterium | reverse complement strand
CAGCTTGGGAACGTCTGCGAGCGCTGGAACCTAAATCTAACAACGTCAGCGGTACTGGAGCGTGCCGGGCCGTAAACGGCTTATTTTCAGCCGAGGCCCACAGCACGGGCCATTACCGGATGCCATCCTAACCACTGCAACCACTGCAAAAACCACTGCAATTTTTCTTTGGATCGATCCACGTTTTCGCCTGTCAGTTGGGGTTCTAACCCTCGGCTAATGTTGCCTCGGCCCGGTAGCGGTAGACCGTGATCGAGCCGCGGCGTCCAGCTTGGGAAAATGTTCGTCGTTTGTAAATAAACAACATATGCGCACCTGGCGATCAGCCCTGACTATAGATAGCCATGGAGCTTCAGGTATTTGCGAGTTCGCCCGGCTTAACGCACTAATCGCATTCCTGGCCGGGTTTAGTGCTTTAGCTTCCGAAAATCGAACCGGGGCCACTTCAAAATCGCTCGCCTGACGCGCGCCAAACCCGTTGGCGCTGACGCGAGGTGAGGGTTGCAAGACGCAAACGTCCGAAGTGTGCCCGGACGAACCGGATCACCGATTGCACGCTAATCTAAGCCCGAGGCTTCACGGGTCTTGTCGATGAAGAAGAATGCCATAGCTCGAAGCACGTTCGCAGAAGCCACATACACAAACCTCCGTTAGGATGTTGTATCGCTCAGCACAGAGCAAGGCATGCTGTTCACGACCTCATGACGTGCAGGTCATTTGTATACTTCGTCGGCAGCGATGCGGAAGCCAGTATTGGCCGCGGGGATACCGGCATAGACCGCTACCTGCAACAGTACTTCCTTTAGGTCGACGGTCTCCAGTTCAGCGGACAAACCGGTCCTCACGTGAAGCTGGAACTCCTCCCACCGGCCAAGTGAGGCCGTGATGGCCAAGGCAAGCAGCCGCCTTGCGCGCAGGTCGAGGCCCGGCCTTGTCCAGACCGTACCCCACACGCAGCGCGTGATGAATTCCTGGAATTCTCCGTTCAGTTCAGTGGTCCCCGCAATTGCGCGATCCACATGCTCGTCGCCTAGCACGGCGCGTCTCACAGCGATACCCTCTCTGAATGGGTCGGCCAGGGAAGAAGCCGGCAAGAGGAAGTCAAACAACGCGGCGCAGAAGGAGGAGGGTCGTTCCACATTCGAAAGGTGCGCCGAAGCCAGATGGATCGCTCGGGCACCCGCGATGCCGTTGGCCAGTGTTTCACCGTGTCCGGACCAGGGCGTTGAAACATCGTGGTCGCCGCTGATCACCAAGACGGGTATTGTGATGTTTGTGAGTAGCGAGCGCTGATCCATATCGCGGATCGCTGCGCAGCAGCCCGCATAACCCAATGGATTGGTTGCGAGCAGTACCGTGCGAATCGACTCCACTGCAGGGTTCCTTGAAGCCAGCGTGTTTGCGGAGAAGAATCGCTGCATGACTTGCTCCTCGATCTCGTTCATTCCATGTTCGAGTATGGCCACCCGCCGAGCTTCCATCATGCCGGGGTCAGCCATACGGGGCGAGGTATTCGCCAGCACCAGCCTTTCAATCCGCTGCCCGGCATTGGCGCCGAGCCACTGCCCTATCATCCCGCCGAGGGAAAGGCCGCAATAGGCGAAGCGGACCGTCCGGGTGGCATCAACGGCTGCCAGTACATCATGTGCGAGCTGGACGATCGTGTAATCGCCAGGCGGCGCATCGGACGCGCCATGGCCACGCAGGTCCAAGCGAAGTACGCGAAAATGGCTCAACAACCTTGGCATCTGGGCGTCCCACATGCCATGATCCGCACCCAGCGAGTGCACCAAAACGAGGAGCGGCTTTTCTGCTGCGCCTTCCAGCCGATAGTAAATGCGGCAACCATGCGAATCGACGAACGGCACGCTTACTCCTTTCCATCCAGCAAGCGCAAACGGAAGCTCTCCGCGCTGCCCAGATAGCCCTCGGGTTCGAGCAATCCCGGCAATTCGGGCGGCGAGCCCGTGTTCCTTATGCTCTCTTCCACTTCGCGCCGCGCCGCATCCCGCCCCATCTCCCTTGCCAGCGTCATCATGGCTTTCTCGGCGAACACTACTCCGGCAGTTGACTCGATGTTGCGACGCATACGTTCCACGTCCACCACCAGACCCTCTGCCACCTCAGCCATGGCCTCGACGGCCACGCCAGTTGTCTGCACGATTGCTTGCACGGTTGCCCACTCGGCCTGCCACCCACCGATCGCTCGCTCGTGCTCAACCATCATTCCATTCATAAACGCTGATAGCAGCCCCGGACTCCGCTTGGCAGCCGAAATCGCCAGCATGCATGCGGTAGGGTTGCGTTTGTGCGGCATGGTTGAGGACCCTCCCCGTCCACTGCCACCCGGCTCAAACGCTTCGCTCACTTCGAACTGCATGAGCAGTGCGATATCGAGCGCCATCTTCCCGAGGCTGGCTGTATAGATGCTGAGGGCGGCCATCAAAGCAGCGAGACGGTCGCGATATCCGTGCCAAGGAGCGTCCGGACACTTGAGCTTCAGTTCTTCCGCCAAAGCCTCACTGACGGCGATGCCCCGGTCCCCCAGTGCTGCTAGCGTTCCAGTGGCGCCGCCAAATTGGACGAAGTCCGCCTCATCGAACCGGCTCGCTACCCGAGACCAGCCCCGCCGGATCGCCCCTAACCAACCCGCCGCCTTGAGTCCGAAGGTGATGGGCGGCGCCGGCTGCAAGAGCGTGCGCCCCAGCATCGGCGTATTGGCATGTTCATTCGAGATTCGGTGCAATCCACCTAATATCCGATGATGGCCGGCTTCAAGCACGTGGCGGCATTGACCGAGCAGCAGCACCAGCGCCGTGTCAGTCACGTCCTGGCTGGTTGCGCCCCAATGAACGAAGCCCGCAGCCGCTTTGTTGCGCGTGTCGACTCGTTCGGTAAGCATCCGAACCAGCGGAATCGCAGGTGTTCCGGCGCGCAAGGATTCGCGAACCAGTTCAGAGCTATCGAAACCTTCCGCCACTGCCGCATCGGAGATAGCCTGGGCGGCATTCGGTGGGATGACGCCCGCGCGCGCTTCCGCCCGCGCCAATCCAGCTTCAAAGTCAAGCATGGCCTGCAACACGACTCCATCGGAAAAAATCTGGGATAGCGCTTCGGTGGCGGCCAAGCTGTCAATCAATCGCGTGAACATGAGTCGATCTTACAGTTCGAAGAACACAGTCTCCGCGTCGCCCTGCAGATGGACTTCTATGGACCACACGTTGGGCTGCTCCGCGGACGGCTTCGCTAGAAGGGTTTCTCGCCGTTCCTCGGGCACCAGCGCCAGAACCGCGTCCTGCTCATTCGCAGGCTCGCCCTCAAAATACACTCGCGTGTACAATTGCTTCAACAAGCCCCGCGCGAACACGGCCACGTTTATGTGGGGGGCCTGTATTCCGCCGCGGCCGTCGGGAACCCGGCCCGGTTTGACGGTCTCAAACACGCAAACGCCGTCGGTATTTGTCTCCAGGCGGCCGAAACCATAGAAGTTCGGATCGGCCTCGCCGGCGCGGGGATCGAGACTATCCGTATAACGGCCTCGCGAGTCGGCCTGCCACAACTCGATCATTGAATCGCCCGGGGTCGGCGCGCCATCGCCGTCGACCACGCGAAAGGCGAGGTGGATGCGCTGACCGGCTACACCTTCGCGCGCAAGGACGCCCAGACCGCGGTCGGAAGTGAGGGCGAAGTTGAAGAAAGGCCCCACTGTTTGCGAGGCGCTGGGAGTAAGCTTCACTTTGCGGCGTCCTCGAACGGCGTGGCGCAGCGTCCTCTCAGCACGATGTCGAAGCGATATCCCAGCGCCCATTCTGGCTCCGTCAACGACAAGTCGAATTGAGAAACGAGCCGCTGCTGGGCGTCAATATCAGGAATCGATTGGAGGACCGGATCCAGTGGCATCAAGGGATCACCGGGAAAGTACATTTGAGTGACCAGGCGCGTGACGAACGCGGGTCCGAACAAGGAGAAATGAATGTGGGCGGGCCGCCATGCGTTTTGATGATTGCGCCACGGATAGGCGCCCGGCTTGATGGTGACGAAACGGTAATTCCCAGCCTCGTCCGCGATCACTCGGCCAGCCCCAAGGAAATTTGGATCGAGGGGGGCCGGATGATTGTCGCGCGTGTGCCGGTAGCGCCCCGCTGCATTCGCCTGCCATACTTCGACGAGCGCATGGGGCACCCCCCTGCCGTCCTCGTCCAGTATCCGGCCCGCCACGATGATTCGCTCGCCCTGCGGAGGCGCGGCGAAGTGGCTGGTGAGATCGTTGTCAGTCGGCCCGATCGGATTGTGGCCATAAACCGGACCAGTCCGTTCACTGAGCGTGTGCGGCAACCGGATGAGCGGCTGAAGCGGCGCTCGCCGGATGGTGGATCGGTAAGCTTCGTGAAAATAGTCCGGCTGACTGCCGGGCGCGGTCCTTGGATATTCCTTCATTCGTTTGCACCTGGCGCCCCGTGTGCTCGTGCGGTGCGGGCATGTAAGTCACGAAGCGTTTCCAGTTCTCCTGCAGCCGGCGGCTCGGTTTCCGCCATCTCTTTCGCGAACCGAACTTCCCAGCTTGTCTGTTCGCGAACCTGCTCGCGTGTGATTCCAGGATGCAAGCTTGTTACAACCATCTCACTGGTCTCCGGATCTGGACGCATGACGCAAAGGTCAGAAACAAGGAGTGCCGGTCCTGCTGTACAGATGCCCAGTTCCCGACGCTCGCGCCCGGTTCGCCCGTGGCCGAGCGTCGTCAGGAAGTCCAGTTGCTTTACGAAACTGCGGGAACCGTGCCGCATGATGATGTAGACCTTCGAGCATCCTGTCGCAATCTCGGTCGCCCCCCCACTGCCCGGTAGGCGTACCTTTGGCTTAGCGTAGTCGCCTATCACTGTACTATTCAGGTTTCCGAACCGATCTACCTGGGCGCCACCCAGAAACCCGACGCTGACCCTGCCACCTTGCAACCAATAGCGAAAGACTTCCGGCACGGAGACTGTGGTTAACGCCGTCGCGCACAACTCTCCGTCGCCAATCGAGAGCGGCAGCACCTCCGGCCTTGTCCCTAAGGTCCCAGACTCATAGATCAACTGGATGCGCGGCGCATGTGTCAACCGTGCCAGATTGCACGCCGCCGAAGGAAGCCCGATCCCAACAAAGCAGATGTCATCGTTGCCCAGCGCCCGCGCCGCCGTGATCGTCATCATCTCCGCTGCTGTGTACGTCATCGCAGCACATTCTCCCGCATCCATGCTAGAAACGTATGCCGCTCGCGCGCAATCTCATCCCACGCGATGTAGAACGCATTATCCCGCGAGTAGTAGCCGTGCGCATACGACGGCCGTGCTCCGTTTGGCACGACCACGACCGCGCTCAGCGTCCAAGCCGGAAGAATGACTGCGTTCGAACTGCGCGGCCCGAACTCGTCGACCATCACTTCCACGGTCACTATTGCGCGCCGTGCCGCCAGCACTGCTTCTTTTTGTACTCCAATAATCCCTTCTATCAGTACGTTTCCCTCCCGGTCCGCCTTCTGCGCGTGGATAATGGCGACGTCTGGCCGGAACGCCGGCACGCAAGCCAGAACCTCACCCGTAAAGGGGCACTTCACAAACCGAATGTCACGGTTGACGGATGGAAGATCGCTGCCCTGATATCCGCGGAAGAACGCGCAAGGCATTCCTGCTGCCCCCGCTTCGTAGGCATTGGCCATGGCGGCATGACTGTGCTCTACGAGTTCGAGCGGGGCCGGCCACCCGCGCTCCACGGCGTCCCGCAACCGATGAAGGGAACCCACCCCCGGGTTTCCGCCCCAGGAGAAAACCAGTTTGGCCGCGGTGCCCATGCCAATCATCTGATCGTAGATGAGGTCGGGAGTCATGCGGATAAGGGTCAGATTGCGCCTTCCCTGACGGATAATTTCGTGCCCGGCCGCAAACGGGATGAGATGCGTGAAGCCTTCAAGTGCGACTGAATCGCCGTCCTTTACCCATCGAGCGATAGCGTCTTGAAGGCCGAGGAACTCCATTTGTTGCGCGAATATCGCTCTTAAGTGCGATATTCGCATAGACAGTGGCCATCGTCAAGAGTGGAGGGCTGTGCGATAATCGGCCCGTGCCAGATGGTGCAGAGTTTCTGGGTAACCCCGACTTCGTGCTCTCGCTTTGTCGGGGGCTGTCCGTCATGGAGGTCTTTCAGGACCATCGGAACGGGCTGACCGTAGGCGATATCGCTTCCAGAACGGGAATCTCGCGCGCCGCAGTCCGACGACTGCTGATTACCCTCGAACTACTTGGATATGCCACCCACGACGGCTCGGTCTACCGCCTTGGCAGCCGTGTTCTAAGGCTCGGCTTCTCGTTCCTTTCTTCTCATACCCTCCCTGCATTGGCAGTTCCGATCCTCGAGGGGATCAGCTCCGCCATCCATGAGTCCAGTTCCTTAAGCGTGCTTGAAGGAGACGAAATTGTCTACCTGGCAAGGTCGGCGACCAATCGGGTCATGTCGGTCAGCCTTGCGGTCGGAAGCCGTCTCCCAGCGTATTGCACATCGATGGGTCGAGTGTTGCTATCTGCTTTGCCGGATTCGGAGCTATCCGTTTATTTAGACCGAGTTGTCTTGGGTGCGCATACGTCCCGGACCATCACCGAGAAGCCAGCGCTCGCTTCTGAAATTCGGAAAGTGCGCGAACAGGGATACTCGCTTGTGGACGAAGAATTGGAACTGGGGCTCAGGTCGCTCGCGGTACCGGTCGTGACCCGAACCGGGCGCGTCGCCGCTGCCATGAACACAGGCGTCCACGCCTCCCGGGTCAGCATCGACCAGATGATGGATCGATTTCTTCCGGTATTAAAGGATGGCGCGCTCTCGCTGGGGCGGGCACTGGGCTGACCTTGACAAGTTCGGGCGTTTATCGTACAAGTGAACGATAAGCGCGCATGGAATCCGCCTACATCTGCGACGCGCTCCGCACACCGTTCGGCCGATATGGCGGTTCTTTAGCCGGAGTTCGCCCGGACGACTTGGCGGCCGTCACTCTGCGGGCCCTAGTCGCCCGCAATCCCACCCTGGATCCGGCAGCGATCGATGATGTGATCCTCGGCTGCGCAAATCAGGCCGGCGAAGACAACCGCAACGTGGCACGGATGGCGCTACTCCTTGCTGGAATGCCGCAGGAGGTTCCCGGCAGCACGGTGAACCGTCTTTGTGGATCGAGCATGGAAGCGGTCGCGATAGCGGTGCGCGCACTTAGATCCGGTGAGATCTCGGTGGCGATCGGCGGCGGGGTGGAAAGCATGTCGCGTGCTCCACTGGTCATCTCTAAGCCAGATGCACCGTGGGCCCGCACACAGAGACTAGAGGACACCACGCTAGGATGGCGCTTCGTCAATCCGGTGATGCGCGAACGCTTCGGGTTCGATTCGATGGCCGAGACGGCTGAGAACGTCGCGGCCGAATGCGGGGTGTCGCGGTCCGACCAGGACGACTTCGCCTTCCGCAGCCAACAACGGTGCGCTGCAGCGACCCTATCCGGCCACTTCGAAGCGGAGATCACTCCCGTTCCTATACCCGGCAAGCGCGTTTTGGAAAGCGACGATCACCCTAGGCCAGACACCACCCGTGAAAAACTAGCACAATTGAAACCCGTGACCAGGCCCGATGGCACGGTGACAGCGGGCAACGCCTCGGGTATCAATGACGGTGCCGCCGCTCTGCTGCTTGCATCCGAATCAGCAGTTGCCCGTCACGGCCTCACGCCACGAGCCCGAATCCTAGGGAGCGCGGTAGCCGGAGTGCCACCGCGGGTGATGGGGTTAGGGCCCATCCCAGCCGTGAAAAAGCTGTTGGACCGTACTGGACTCAGGCTGGCCCAGATGGACGTGATCGAGCTTAACGAGGCGTTCGCCGCTCAGGCATTGGCTGTGCTTCGCACGCTCGGTCTGCCGGACAACGCGCCCCACGTGAATCCAAACGGCGGCGCCATCGCGCTCGGGCATCCGTTGGGCGCAAGCGGGGCGCGCCTCATCGCGACCGCTCTATATCAGTTGCACCGGAGCGGCGGACGCTATGGTTTGTGCACCATGTGCATCGGAGTGGGACAGGGCATCGCGACGATCATTGAACGGGTCTGAAAGGAATTCAAGTGATCGAACTTCGCCACGTCGCAGATCTCATCGTACGGGTCGGGAATGCCGTGGAGATCGGAGAGACCGCTGCGGGAGTGCGGCGCGTGATTCCGATCCTGGGCGGAGAGGTGTCCGGGCCTCGGATGCAGGGCCGCATCCTGCCTGGCGGCGCCGACTTCCAGATCCTCCGTAACGACGGCGTTATCGAACTCGACGCCCGCTACGTCATTGAAACCGAGAATGGATCACGGATCTTCGTCCAGAACTCCGGACTTCGCCACGGTCCGGCCGAAGCCATGGGCCGACTGGCTCGCGGAGAGCAGGTGGATCCCGCACTGATCTACTTTCGAACGACGCCCCGGTTTGAAACCGGCGACGATACGTACCGCTGGCTCACGCGCCATGTTTTTGCCGGCTCCGCTGCTCGCCGCCCTGACCACGTTGAGCTATCCGTTTTTCAAATCATGTGAGCGAACATGGCAGCTCCCAGAACGCTTCGCACACAAGTCGGCATTATCGGTGCCGGGCCAGCAGGCCTCATCCTCTCGCACCTGCTTCATCTCGCGGGCATCGACTCCATCGTTATTGAGACGCAGAGCCGACGGCACGTGGAGGAGCGGATCCGCGCCGGCGTTCTTGAACAAGGAACAGTGGACCTGCTGAATGAATCGGGCGTGGGCGATCGCATGCGGCGAGAAGGCTTGGTTCATCGCGGCATCGAACTTCGGTTCAAACGGCGAGGCCATCGTGTCGACATGTACGAACTCACGGGCGGCCGGACAATCACGGTGTACGGCCAGCAGGAAATCGTGAAGGATCTGGTACGCGCCCGGTCCGAGGCCGGCGGGCAGATCGTCTTTGATGCCGGGCAGGTCAAGATGCACGATTTCGAGAGCGAGTCGCCGCGCATCAGTTTCGTACACGATGGGACCTCCCACGAGGTTTCTTGCGATTTCCTCGCCGGGTGTGACGGCTCCCACGGAATCTGTCGCGGATCCATCCCAACTTCGGCGCTGCGCTGCTACGAGAAGGTCTACCCATTTGGCTGGCTGGGGATCCTGGTCGAGGCCCCGCCCGCGTCCCACGAGTTGATTTACGCCAACCACGAGCGTGGATTCGCTCTGCTCAGCATGCGAAGCCCACAAGTCAGCCGCATCTACCTGCAGTGCCGGCCGGACGAAGACCTGGCTGAGTGGCCTGACCGCCGTATCTGGGAAGAGATGGAGCGGCGCTTTGAGTCCGATGAGGGCTTTCGCCTGAATCAAGGCCCGATTCTCCAAAAAGGAGTGACACCGATGCGCAGCTTTGTTGCGGAACCGATGCAATACAGGCGCCTTTTTCTGGCCGGAGACGCTGCGCACATTGTGCCGCCTACCGGCGCTAAGGGACTAAATCTCGCGGCAGCCGATGTCCGGGTTCTCTCCCGCGCGCTCGACGGATGGTATCGCCACCACAGCACGGACTTGCTCGACCGATACTCCGAAATCTGTCTGCGCCGGGTTTGGCGTGCGCAGCATTTCTCCTGGTGGATGACCTCCCTGCTGCACCGCTCTGCGAGCGACGATGGCTTCGACTACCGCCGGCAGCTTGCTGAACTGGACCACCTGACCACTTCACGCGCGGCAGCGACGAGTCTGGCCGAGAACTACACGGGACTGCCCTTCGAAGATCTTGGAGATCGCCCATGACCCGAACCGCGCCGCCTTTTCGTGCCGATCACGTGGGCAGCTTGCTCCGTCCCACCTCCTTGCGCGAGGCACGCGCCCGCCGCGACTGCGGAGAAATCTCTGTCGACGACCTGCGCGCCGCTGAGAACGAGGCCATCGAAGACGTCGTTGCGCGGCAAGAGGAGGTCGGGTTGCGCTCCGCGACGGATGGCGAGTTTCGCCGCGCCATGTGGCACTTTGACTTCCTCGAGCACCTCGACGGCGTAGAGTCGTTCCGGTCCGATCACGGTATCGCATTCCAAGGCGGTATCGAAACTCAAGCGAAGGCACTTCGGGTTACCGGCCCGCTGGCCTTCTCCGCGCATCCGATGATCGACCACTTTCGGTTTCTACGCGACCACACCCGCATGACGCCAAAGATGACGATCCCTTCGCCGAGCGTCCTGCACTTCCGCGCTGGGCGGCGCGCCGTCAGCGCGGATGTCTATCCGGACATGGAGGACTTCTATCGAGATCTAGCGCTTGCCTACCGCAGCGCCGTGAAGGCGTTCTCTGATGCCGGCTGCCGCTACCTTCAGCTGGATGAAGTAAATCTGGCGTACCTTTGTGATCCAAGCCAGCGCCGGATTCTGCGTGAACGCGGGGACGATCCGAACCGCCTGCCCCGCATCTACGCGGATATGATTAATACCGCAATTAGGAACCGGCCGACCGACATGACCATCACGATCCACCTGTGCCGCGGCAACTTCCGTTCGAGCTGGATCGCACAGGGGGGTTATGAGCCAGTGGCAGAGATTCTATTCAACCAGATCGAAGCGGACGGCTATTTCATGGAATTCGATAGCGAACGAGCCGGCGGTTTTGAGCCCCTGCGATTCGTTCCTAAGAACAAAATGGTAGTGCTTGGCCTGGTCACTTCCAAGGCCGGCATACTGGAGTCTTCTGCCGAACTCGAGCGGCGAACTCGCGATGCGGCGAGGTACGTCGATCTCGAACAACTCTGTCTCAGTCCGCAGTGCGGGTTCGCCAGCACGGAAGAGGGCAACGCGCTCTCCGAGGAGGAGCAGTGGGCCAAACTGGCGCGCGTCGTGGAAGTGGCGCGGACCGTGTGGGGCGAATGACCCGGACCATCGATGTTGCCACGCTTCTTGACGGTGGTTCCTGGACCACGTTTCAGAAGATGGTGACCGCGCTTTCCGCGCTCGCTGTCATCTTCGACGGTTTCGACATCCAGATCCTCGGTTTCACTATTCCCTCGCTGATTCGAGAGTGGCATGTATCACGCGCCAACTTCGGTCCGGTCCTTGCCGTGGGATTGGCCGGAATGGCGATCGGCGGCCCACTGGCGGGCTATTGCGGCGATCGCTTCGGCAGGCGAGCGGCCCTCATCGTTTGCATCTTGACCTTTGGTCTGGCCACCGTTGCCACCGCGTTCACACAAGGGCTCACGGGACTCACGGTTTTGCGCTTCGTGTGCGGAATGGGCACGGGCGGGGCGTTGCCGAATGCCAGTGTTCTCGCCGCGGAGTTTGCACCTTTGGGCCGGCGCGCAGCGGCCGTGAAACTTGCCGTCGTCTGCGTTCCTCTCGGCGGCATGCTGGGCGGTCTGATCGCCGCACGGGTACTGCCGGCACTGGGGTGGCGGGCGCTTTATTTGATCGGTGGCGCTATGCCGATGATCTTTGCGGCGGTCCTCTGGCTGGTCCTGCCGGAATCGCCCCGATTCCTGGCCCTGCGGCACACGCGTTGGCCCCAACTTGCGCGCCTTCTCGCCAGGATGGGTCACGCGGTACCGGCTGGCTCCTCGTTTGAGGACCATGCCGAACATGGAACTGCACGTCGCGCTTCACTGCTTACCTTGTTCGGACCCGGACTCGCGCGCGACACGGCAGGACTTTGGACAGCGTTCTTCTTCTGTTTGGGGTCTATTTACCTGGTTTTTGGCTGGCTCCCGGCGATGCTCACCGCACAAGGTCTCGATATTGCGACGGCCAGTTCCGGACTGGCAGTCTACAATCTCGGTGGCGTGCTTGGCGTCTTGTTGTGGGCAGTGCTGATGACTACTCTGGGATCGAGAGGGCCACTTTTGTCCGGCGCTCTAGCATGCGCCGCCAGCGCACTCGCTCTTCTCCTGGTCCCTATCCAGGCACAGGGCGAGCGCACACTGCTGATTTCGGGCCTCTTCGTCAATGGTCTCTTGGCGAATGCTGTCCAGACCTCTATGTATGCCCTGGCAGCGCACGTCTATCCCACCAGCGTTCGAGCAACGGGAGTTGCCTACTCGGCCGCTATCGGAAGGGTGGGCGGGATACTCAGTTCACTATTCGGCGCCGCTATCATTCAGTCCGGGGCGTCGACCTACTGGTACGCCCTGGCGATCGCCATGGTCATTGCCTTCGCTGGCCTTGCCTGGGTTCGGAGCCACTTCCCCGCGATAAGAACCCTCGAAGTATCTGGAGTCACAACTCGATGAGCCTGTTGGTCAAGTACTCAACCCGCGACGAAGTAGCCGTCATTACCATCGACAATCCGCCGGTCAATGCACTCAGTCTTGGTGTCCCGGAGGGCATCGACGCAGCACTGGAACGCGCCGGCGCCGATCGGGAGGTCCGGGCTGTCGTTGTCATTGGCGCCGGACGCACCTTCATTGCCGGCGCCGACATTGGGGTTCTTCAGAATATGGCGTGGGGCAAAGCGCAGGGCGAGTTGATTCTGCATCCTCTGCTGGCCAAAATCGAGGACTCGATCAAGCCCGTGATTATGGCGATCCACGGGACCGCGCTGGGAGGGGGACTCGAAGTGGCGATGGCGGGGCACTATCGAGTGGCCGTGTCGTCGGCACAACTGGGGCAGCCCGAAGTCAACCTCGGCATCATCCCAGGCGCTGAAGGCACTCAGCGATTGCCACGCCTGGTTGGCGTCGAAAAGGCGATCGAAATGTGTGTCACAGGCAAGCCGTTGAAAGTCGCCGACGCGTTGACCGCGGGTTTGATCGATGCAGTGATTGATGGTGACCTCCTCGACGGCGCCGTTGCGTTCGCGCGCCAAGCCAGGCCGACGGTGAAGACACGCGATCGCAACGAGAACCTCGGCTCGCCTGAGACAAATGCGCCCCGTTTCGCTGCAGGCCGCCAATTGGCGGGTAACATCCGCCGGAATCAGCATGCGCCTCTACGCGCCGTGGCGGCAATTGAAGCGGCCACGACCATGCCTTTCAACGACGGTTGCCGCCGCGAGCACGAGATCTTCGAGGAGTGCCTCAAATCCGATCAGGCCAAGGGCCTGATCCACGCTTTCTTCGCTGAGCGGACCGCCTCGAAGGTGCCGGGTCTGGATAAAAACACAAGCATTTATGGGATCGGGCGCGTGGGTATCATTGGCGCGGGTACGATGGGCGGCGGCATCGCCATGGCCTTCGCCAACGCCGGAATTTCCGTGCTGTTGAAGGAAGCCAACCCGGAAGCGCTCGAAGCCGGCATGTCCACCATCCGCAGGAATTACGACGCCAGCGTCAAGCGCGGCCGGTTCACGGAAGAAGATGTCGGGCAGAAGCTCTCGCTGATCCATCCTCAACTCGGCTGGGCGGGCTTCGATTCAGTGGACCTTATTCTCGAAGCCGTCTTCGAGAACATGGCGCTAAAGAAAAAGGTCTTTGGCGAGATGAATGCTTTCGCACGACCCAACTGCATCCTAGGCACAAATACCTCGACACTCAATATCGATGAGATCGCCTTAGCTGCTTCCCGGCCGGATTTCGTCATCGGGTTGCATTTCTTTAGTCCTGCGAACGTAATGCGCCTACTTGAGATCGTGCGCGGCAAGGCATCATCCCCGGAGGTCATCGCAACAGCGATGGCGTTGGCGAAGCAGTTGAAGAAGGTCGGCGTGCTGGTTGGGAATTGCCCCGGATTTGTCGGTAACCGCATGTTCTTCCCCTACATGTACGAGACGCAGTTCCTGGTTGAGGATGGCGCAACGCCCGAGCAGGTGGATCGGGCACTGACAGGCTTCGGCATGGCGATGGGAATGTTCGCCGTTGATGACATGGCGGGAATCGACGTAGCCTGTCGTGTACGCCAGGAACTCCGCCACTTTGCAGAGCCGGACATCCGCAAGCCACTGGTGCAAGAGCAACTGTACGCGATGGGCCGCTTCGGCCAGAAGGCCGGAAAAGGCTGGTATACCTATGGCGAGGACCGCAAGCCAGTCTCCGATCCGGAGGTACAGGAACTGATCGAACAAGCGTCTCGGACGGCGGGCATCACGCGGCGCGCTATTAGCGATCAGGAGATCGTCGAACGCTCTATCTACGCCCTCATCAATGAGGGGGCACGTGCGCTAGAAGAAGGTTTCGCATTGCGGGCCTCTGACATCGATGTCATCTATATCAATGGATACGGCTTTCCTGCCTGGCGTGGCGGGCCAATGTGCTTCGCTGATCTAACGGGACTCGACCAGGTCCTGGCGAGCATCGAGTCTTTCCACCGCTCGTTCGGGCCACATTGGAAGCCAGCGCCCTTACTACAGCGACTGGTGGCAGAGGGCCGCAGTTTCCGCGAATTCGATGGCGCACGCGAGGGCTGAGTGAACACTAAAACAGCCCGGCAGGTTCGTCGAGTCAATGTACTTGGGGCGGAAGCCATCTTCGACCGGCGCCCGGATGGAGTCCTATACGTCCGCGCTTCTCGCCGGCTTGGATCCTACCCTGACAAACTCACCCAGCGGCTTGAGCATTGGGCCGTTCGCACGCCCGACCATGTTTTTCTGGCTCAACGGGATTCCACCGATTCATGGCGACGCATCACCTACTCGGAAACGCTTCGTCATGTCCGCTCCATCGCCCAGGCGCTGCTCCTGCGGCGCTTACACGCCGGGACACCGATCGCAATTCTGTCGGGGAACAGTATTGAGCACGCGCTGGTTGCGCTTGCCAGCATGTATGGGGGCATACCGTATGCTCCGATCGCACCCTCGTACTCGCTCGCGTCCGCGGAACTCGCCACGCTTCGCAACCTGTGGCAGCGTTTGGAGCCGGCCTTGGTGTTTGCCGCGGATGGCGACGCATTCGAGCGGCCGCTTTCACAGGTCCTCGATTCGCGCACAGAAGTGGTCACCTTGACTCCGGCTGGGTCGCTGCCCACGACCCCTTTTCAGGAGCTCACTAACATCTCGCCAACACCGGCGGTCGATGAGGCGCACGCACGCGTGACACCGGACACCGTGGCGAAGATCCTCTTCACCTCCGGCTCGACCGGGAAGCCGAAGGGCGTGGTCACCACGCAGCGCATGCTCTGCTCCAACCAGGAGATGCTACGCACGCTGATGGGTTTCCTAGCTGAATCGCCACCCGTGCTGTGCGACTGGCTGCCCTGGAATCACACCTTTGGCGGCAGCCACAACTTCGGCATTACCCTTTACAACGGTGGCACTCTATACATCGATGAAGGCAGGCCAACGACCTCGGCTGGTTTCGCAGCGACGATCGCTAATCTTCGTGAGATCGCAACCACCGCCTATTTCAATGTCCCCAAGGGATTCGAAATGCTCGTGCCAGTGCTGCGCGCGGACCAGGCACTTCGCCGGCACTTTTTCAGCCGCGTCCAGATTCTCTTCTACGCTGCCGCCGGTCTGAAACAGCAAGTTTGGGACGAGATGCAGGATCTTGCAGTAGATGCTTGTGGCGAAGAAATTCTTATGATGACCGGCCTCGGCGCTACCGAAACGGCACCCATGGCTCTCTCCACCGGCGTCGAAGGCGCGGCAACCGGAAGGGTGGGCCTTCCGGTTCCGGGCGTGGAACTGAAGGTGACGCCCGTCGAGAACAAACTCGAAGCCCGCCTTCGAGGACCGAACGTCACACCAGGCTTTTGGCGGGATCCGGAAATGACCCGCGCGGCCTTCGACGATGAGGGCTTTTACAAACTCGGCGACGCGCTGGTGCTTGCTGACCACGACGACCCCCTCAAGGGCTTCCGTTTCGACGGCCGCATTGCGGAAGATTTCAAACTCTCTACTGGATCCTGGGTCAGCGTCGGACCACTGCGAGCCAGATTTCTCACTTGGTTCGACGGTGTTGCGCAGGACGTGGTTTTCGCTGCTCCGGATCGCGACTACGTCACCGCCATGATCTTCCCGCAGCCCGGCGCTCGCTTCGCGGCCGTGCGCACATTGCTGAAGGGCTTCGCTCGACAGAGCACCGGTATTTCGACCCGGGTAGAGCGCGCCATCCTGCTTGACCAAGGTCCCTCGCTCGACGCCGGCGAATTCACCGACAAGGGCACCATCAACCAGAAGGCCGTGCTGCGCAACCGAGCGTCGTTAGTGGAGGAGCTCTACGCCGGGTCGGAACGAGTCATCGAAATCGACATATGAACGTCGCTCAACTCAAAGCTATTGATGTTCACGTGCACATTGAGCACGAGGGTCCCGAATCCGCAGCCGATTCGGCCGCGAAAAGATATTTCGGAGAAAGTGCGACTTGGCGCGGGCGCGATGCCCTGGCGGAATACTACCGGTCCCGTAACATCGGATGCGTAGTTTTCCCGGTGGACGAGCGCCTCACCGGGCGCCCGTCGGTGTCGAACGACTCGGTGGCCGAATTCGCGGCCGCCAACTCCGACATCATGATTGCATTTGCCAGTATCGATCCGACGCGCGGGCCTGAAGCGGTCCGTGAAGCTCGCCGTTTGGTCACGTCCGGCTGCATCAAGGGGCTCAAACTACATCCTCCGCTTCAGCAGTTCTTCCCCAACGACCCGCTCGCTTATCCGCTTTACGAGGTTTTCGCAGAAGCGAGCCTACCGGTTCTGTTTCATACCGGGCACAGCGGGATCGGCACCAACATGCCGGGAGGTGGTGG
>JBAUOG010000414.1:0-1859 GCA_049579625.1 Bryobacteraceae bacterium | reverse complement strand
AGCGGCTCCCACAGGGGACCGCCGTGCGCCGCCAGCGGAAATAGTGCAATCACCGTGGCCGCGACCGTGATCATCACCGGCCGCAAACGCAGAATGCCGGCGTCGGCTAGGGCCACTTCCAACTCCTCGCCTGCTTCTCTTCGCTCCTCGATAAATTCAAAGAGAACGATGATGTGACTTACAATGACGCCGATCAGGCTGATGATGCCGAGGAACGCCATAAACCCGAATGGCTGCCCCATAATGGCGAGCGAAATGATGGCCCCGACAGCGCCGTAAGGAATGGCCGCGAAGACAATCAGAGGCTTTACCGCATGTCTGAACTGCGCTAGCAGCGCCAGATAGAGCGAGAACACGCAAATGACCAGTACCGTCGTAAGATCCTGGAATCCGCTCACCTGCTCTTTATATTCGCCGGAAAAACGGAACATGAATCCGCTAGGTAGCTGCTTTTGAAATTCCTGCAACTTCGGCATCGCCGCTGAGACCACTTCGGAAGGCAAATGCCCTTCCGCCGGCCAGCACTGTACGGTTACTGTGCGGTACTGATCAAAGCGCCGGATCTTCGGCCTTTCGAGCTGCCAGGAAATCGTCGCCGCTTGTTCGATCGGAACGGGTGGCGTGTCTTGGCTCGAGAAAACATACAAGCTGTGCAAGTCTGGGAGTTGCGACCGCTCCTCCATTCGCAAACGTCCAATGATCGGGATCTGCTTGTCGCCCTCTCTCAGTACTCCGGCCGTGGCTCCGTAGAGCGCGGCCTTGATCGAATCGGAAACGTCGGCATTGGTGATGTGCGCAAGGTTGGCCCGGTCCACATCGACATGCACCATTACCTTGGGCGTTGGCTGGCCCCAATCGTCTCGCACTCTTGCCGCAATCGGGATCTCGCGGAAGATCCGTTTCAGTTTCTCAGCCTCCGCCTGCAGTACCCGCAAATCCTCTCCGGAAACCCTGACCTGAACCGGGATACCAATCGGCTTTCCGGTTTCGAGGCTCCGAGTATCGATGATCGCTCCAGGAATCTGGCTGTCAAACTCCGGCTGCAAACGGGCCAGCAGCGATGTCGTGTCGCGCGGGTCTTTGGTTCGCAGAATCACTTCCGCGTAGTTGGTTTGTCTGTCCTCGGGCGTGGCGCTGGTCCAGAATCGGGGGCCGCCGCCGCCCTGAAAAGCCGTCATCGACAGCAAGACCTCTTTCGGATGGCCGTGCTCGGGGTGGGATTTACCGTAATCGTCGGCAACCCGTTGCACAATCGATTCCACCTGCCGAGTGACTTCGCGCGTTGCACTTAACGGAGAATCTTCGGGCAACCACACGTCTATATAGGAAAAATATTGGAGGTCCTTGGGAAAGAACTGCGGTTTCAGCGTGGAGAATACGAGACCACCCACCACCAGCAGGGCGAGCGACGAGACCAGGCATAGCTTCCTGTGCTCGATCGCCTTCTTCGACGTCCGGAAATACCAGCCCGTGAAGCCATGCTTCCGCCGTTCCTCGATAGGAGTTTCCAACCTGCTCGTCAGCAAAAACGAACTGATCAGTGGGACAAACGTCATTGACACGAGCAGTGCGGCCAGCAGCGAGCAGCTGATCACGATCGGCAAGCTGTACAGAAATTTTCCTGTATCTCCAGACAACAGCAGGAATGGCAGGTATGAAGCGATGTTAGTGATCGTCGCGAACGCCATCACCTTAAAGAGTTTGGTTGGCCCCAACCACGCTGCCATGGCCCTCGGCTCGCCCTCGCCCAGTTCGCGAACGATGGCGTCGCCCGATACAACCGGCACGTCCACCAGAAGCCCCAGCGCGATAATCAGCGAAGCGATGGAGACCTGTTGCAGGTCGATCCCGAGCGTGTT
>JBAUOG010000413.1:0-1663 GCA_049579625.1 Bryobacteraceae bacterium | reverse complement strand
TTGGCGAAAATGACAAGGCTGGCCACCTCCCGCTGCATGAGGCGATTGTCCTGAAGGCGCGGGAGATGCATCTTGCAGGCGCGACGGTCCTGCGTGGGCACATCGGGTTTGGCCATTCAACACGCATCCACACTACCAAGATACTGCGTCTTTCGCAGGGCTTGCCGGTTGTTGTTGAGATCGTCGATACCCAGCAGAAGATTGACACGTTTCTTCCGGTCTTGGACACCATGATGTCGAGCGGTCTGGTGACGATCGAAAAGGTACAGGTTCTACAATACGGACCAGAAATGACGCACCGTCCATGAGTAAGCGGGCGATCGCCGTCGATGGCGGCGTTGCAACGACGACGGCGTCCCGGGAAGGACACAAAGGTGGCAAAGCTCAATAGGCGTTCCCAACTGATTACCGCGGGCGTAGCCCGCTCCCCAAATCGTGCGATGTTGCGCGCCGTGGGCTTCAAAGACGGTGATTTCGAAAAGCCCATCGTTGGCGTGGCAAACGGCCACTCTACAATGAACCCCTGCAATGCCGGCATCCAGCCTCTGGTCGACCGCGTGATGGTGGCGATCAGGGAAGCTGGAGCAATGCCGCAGGTCTTTGGGTTCCCGACCGTGACCGATGGAATCGGCATGGGCACCGAAGGGATGAAGTATTCGCTGGTATCGCGCGAAGTCATTGCCGATTCAATCGAAGTCGCGGTTCAAGGCCAGCAAATGGACGGTGTGGTTGCGGTCGGCGGCTGTGACAAAAACATGCCGGGAAGCGTGATGGCGTTGGCGCGTATCAATGTGCCAGGAATCTTCGTGTATGCCGGCACCATCAAGCCCGGCTTCTGGAAAGGAGAGAAGCTCACAATCGTCAGTCCGTTCGAAGCGGTGGGTGCGTTCACTGCCGGTAAAATGTCTGAGGAAGACTTCGAAGGTATTGAAAAGAACGCCTGCCCGTCGGTAGGTGCCTGCGGCGGCCAGTACACCGCAAACACAATGTCCTCGTCGTTCGAAGCACTGGGCATGAGCCTGCTCGGCTCATCGCAGATGGCGTCGCCCGACCGCGAGAAGGCCGACTCAGCGGCCGAATCTGCACGCGTTCTGGTCGAGGCGGTTCGCAACAATCTAAAGCCGCGCGATATCATCACCAGAAAGTCGATTGAGAACGCGGTCGCGCTCGTCATGGCAACCGGCGGATCGACCAATGCCGTGCTCCATTATCTCGCCATCGCCAGCGCGGCGGGCGTGAGATGGACGATCGATGACTTCGAGCGCGTGCGGCGTAAGGTGCCGGTGCTTTGCAATCTGAAGCCTTCAGGCCCGTACGTCGCGACGGACTTCCATGCCGCCGGCGGCGTACCGCAGGTGTTGAAGATGCTGCTTGTCAACGGCGTCCTGCACGGCGATTGCATGACCATCCATGGCAAGACAATGGCCGAGATGCTGAGCGGCGTTCCTGCCGAGCCGCGCGGGGACCAGGACGTGATCCGCCCCTGGTCCAATCCCGTATACAAGCAAGGGCATCTTACGAGTTTGAAGGGTAATCTTTCGCCGGAAGGCTGCGTCGCGAAGATCACCGGATTGAAGCAGACATCGATCACCGGCCCCGCTCGTGTCTTCGACTCCGAACCGGAATGCCTGAAGGCGATCATGGCCAAGAAGGTCAAATCGGG
>JBAUOG010000412.1:0-3840 GCA_049579625.1 Bryobacteraceae bacterium | reverse complement strand
CCGCGTTCTGCGTGGAGCAAAACAGAAACCCGACAGCGAGGTAGAGGGCGGACGGAGGTATTCTCCTTAGACTAGCCATCTCTTTCTCACTTTCGAGGAGCGAGCCGACCAACCCTGCGTGCTGGTCCTTAAGCTCCGAGAAGTGTAACACGGCATTGGCCCGGCGTGGGCGGGCCGTAGCGGACAGAAACTCGATTCCTAGCCCTAATGCCGGCTGGGTAGCCGCTTTCGATGCGCTTGATGACCCGCAGGTTTCGGCAGATTAGGACTGATACACGGCGTTATCGTCGGTAATCATCAATTGCGTAGCTATTCTTCAAACATCGCGGACACGAGTTCTGAGATTGGCAGACTCACTAAGCCCCGAAAGCCCAGGTTAGTGCTAGGAGTCTAACCGGTCTGCGCGAAGAACGCCGTAGTGGTGCATCCACAAACCGGTCCTCTTCGAGCGTCCTGGACTCCCGGTCTGCCACACTCTTAGTTTGAGGGACGAAGCCCTCGGGAGCCCTGTGGCCATGGAAAAGCGCTATCACTGGAAACTGAAGCAACGCGAAATCGTGTTCGGCGAACGAACGCTGATCATGGGCATCCTCAACGTTACGCCGGACTCCTTCTCGGATGGCGGCGAGTACTCCGACCCCGACCGCGCGTTTGCTCGTGCCGTCGAGATTGAAGAACAGGGAGCCGACATCATTGATATCGGTGCCGAGTCCACCAAGCCCGGTTCGGCGCGCATCTCAGAAGCCGAGGAGCTTCGCCGGCTTGTTCCCGTTCTGAAGCGCCTGCGCGGAAAGCTCTCCATTCCGATTTCGGTCGATACCTATAAGTCGGCCGTGGCGGAGAAAGCGCTGGAGCACGGTGCTGAAATCATCAATGACCCGTCCGGCATTCTGCTCGACCTTCAGTTGCCGCGCGTTGTCACCAAGTACGATGCCGGCCTGATCATTAATCACATGCGCGGTACTCCGGAAACCTGGGCCAAGCTGCCGCCGCTGAAGAACCTGATGCGGTCCATAGCCATCGACCTGGAAGCCGCGCTGCACCGGGTCACCCAGACCGGTGTGCAGCGGCATCAGATTGTGATTGACCCCGGCATCGGTTTCGGCAAACGCAAGGAGCAGAACGCCGAAATCATCGGCCGCCTTCGCCTCCTGCGCGACTTCGACTTGCCGATCCTGGTTGGCCCGTCGCGCAAATCGTTCCTCAAGAAGGACCAGGACGACGCCACTGAGTTTGCGACCGCCGGAGCCGTGGCGGCCAGCATCTTCAACGGCGCCCACATGGTGCGAGTACACGATGTGGCGGCCATGAAGGCAGTCGCTGAAATCGTGGACATGATCCGCTTCAGCGTTCCGGATGAGGTAGAGCCCGTCGCCCCGAAATCCCAGCCGCCTAAGCCCGCTGGCACCGGGGACAGAAGTGGGTTCCGCGTTGCCCGACCACCACTCGGCGGATAGCTGTTCCGCAGCGTGGGCATGGCTCGTCAGCCTTCCCGTAAACCTGGTGCAAGTTCTGAAAGGCCCCGCGCTCGCCATCGCCATCCACGTAGTCTGAGACGGACGATCCGCGATGTTCGATGGCCGCCGCTAGAAGCTGTTGTATCGCGGCGAAGAGCTCGGCCGAGCGCTTCCGCGAAATGCGCTGCGTCCGCGTCCTGGGATGGATTCGCGCCGCAAACAGCGCTTCGTCGGTGTAGATGTTGCCCAAGCCGCCAAGAAAAGCCTGGTTCAAAAGCAGCGGCTTTATGGTGCTGCGGTGGCCTGCTAGGCGCGCATGGAAGTCGTCAAAGCTCAGCGTTAATGGGTCGGGCCCCAGGCGCTCCACCGAGTTGGGCATCTTGGCGGAATATTCCACGCGGCCAAACTGCCGGGGATCATCGTATACCAGCACTCCGCCATCCAGTTCTAATATCGCGTGGGTGTGCGCACCGGTCGCGCCGTTCCAAAGCAACTGGCCCGTCATGCCGAGATGCATATGCAGGTAACCGCGATCCAGCGTTACCAGGATGTGCTTCCCGCGCCGCTCTATCGATTGGATGGTCCGGCCACTCAGTTGCGCCGCAGTCTTGTCAAAACTCGATCGGGTGACCCGCCGCGAGGAGAAGTGCGCAGCACGGATCCGCCGTCCCACAATGTGTGGACGGATCGAACGAACCACGGTCTCGACTTCAGGTAGCTCTGGCAATCTCAGTTACTCCGGCACATCAATGTAGATGATGCCGTCTTTCACCACCACTGGATGGGACTCCACCACCAGATCCTCGTCCTCCGTGTTGGCGCCCGTTTTGCAGTTGAACTGCCACTCGTGCCACGGGCAGGTGATGATATCCCCACTCAACGCTCCCTGCCCTAATGGCCCTCCCGCGTGCGGGCAGACCCCGTCCAAACAATGCACTTCGCCGTTTGTGTTACAGACAGCGTACGGAACGCCGCCTGCCGAAACCTCAGTTATTTCGCCCGGGGGCAATCTGTCGAGCGAAGTTACTTTGACCAGAGCCATTCCCCTTTACGATAGCTAATCCACACCGTCGTTACTCATCGCCAATAGGACGGCAGAAAGCCAGTTCCCGCTCCGGCCAACGACTCGTCACGAAATATTTTGTAAGGTACCTGGTTGCAAACGTACTACCTATCCCGAGAGAAAACAATGATCGACGTTCAAGGACTTAGAAAGCACTTTGGTGCAACGCAGGCTGTCAACAACGTCTCCTTCGTCGCGAGAAATGGCGCCATCACTGGTCTCCTGGGCGCGAATGGGGCAGGAAAGACCACCACGCTCCGCATCATCTCAGGATTGCTCAAGGCGGACGACGGAACCATCCGGATCGACGAGATCAATCCACAGGAGTCTCATGTCCACCACAGGGGCTTGGGTAGTCTCCTCGACCACGCCGGCCTTTATCCGCGGCTTACAGCGGTCGAGAACCTTGCCTACTTCGGCGAGCTTCACGGGCTCTGTCCTGCAGAGGCGAAGGATCGCGCCGCGGAAGTTCTCGGTTTCTTAGGCCTGCGATCGGTGGCGAGCCACCGGGTTGCCGGATTCTCGCTCGGACAGCGAACCAAGGTTGCCCTCGCGCGAGCCATCATTCACTCACCCAACAATCTGCTCCTGGACGAGCCCACCAACGGCTTGGACGTACCCACGGTCCGGGCCCTGCGAGCCCACAACTGGAGAAGACGTTATGAACGTGGATCTGGAGCTTGAAAACTGGAAATCGCTGTGGCAAACGGACGTTCAATTGCCGGCAGATCTGCGCGAGAAGGCCAACCGGCAACTGCGCCGCATGCGGTTCATGCTGATGGCCGATATCTGCGTGACGGTCGTCATGGGAGGGGCGGCTATCGCTTGGGCCGTGGTCTCGAAACAGCCGTCCGTCAGAATGCTGGCCACCTGGGTATGGCTGACGATAATAGCCGCGTGGCTCTTTCGCTGGCTCAATGACCGGGAAAACTGGGCCGGCGCCGCGCCGAATACGGAGGCGTTTCTTGAGCTGCTGCAACGGCGCTACAAATCCAGCTTAGGAAGTCTACAGTTCGGCTATGTGTTGGGCGTCGTCCAGCTCCTGTTCAGTTCAGCCTGGGTTTATCTCGAACTGAACCGGAGCTCTCACATCACGATCTGGCAATTCATCACCTTGAAAGCGAACCTCGCTGCCTGGTCTTGCGCTGTCTTGCTGTTCATCGGAGCAGTACGGCTTTCACGTAAGTTGCGAAGAGAACTTGCCTATGTGGAACGGCTGAGGAGCGATTGGGCTATTACGGAAGGCCAATCCTAGTTCGTGACGGTTCTCGATACGAACACGTGCCCCTCGAGCGCCTCGCGTATGGCGGGGATCAGGTC
>JBAUOG010000411.1:0-9948 GCA_049579625.1 Bryobacteraceae bacterium | reverse complement strand
AGACCATTTCTTAGAGGCCAAGGTCACGTCGTTCCCAAGCTGCGCCGCTCGTTCCGCTCGAGAAAGGCGATGCTAGATTAGTCCCAATTGTTGATCCTGGCGATCGGAAAACTCTTATTGGGTTACGTCGCCTTTCGCGGATTAGACGTGAACGATGAAGATCGCTACCTTCAACATCAACAACATCAACAAACGGCTCGAGAACCTCTTGTTTTGGCTCTCGAAAACCAAGCCGGATGTGGTTTGTCTTCAGGAGCTCAAGGCCGAGCAGGGAGCATTTCCAGTTCAGCTCCTTAGTTCGCTCGGCTATGAAGCAGTCTGGCAAGGACAGCGCTCGTGGAACGGCGTTGCGATCCTGGCCCGAGATCACGAACCCGTTCTGACCCGGTCAAGTCTCCCGGGCGATCCCGATGATGGCCAGGCGCGCTACATCGAAGCGGCTGTGAAAGGAATTCTCGTCGCGTCCATCTATCTGCCGAACGGCAATCCTCAGCCTGGGCCAAATTCAAATACAAGCTGGCTTGGCTCGAACGCCTGATCAGCCACGGTGCTGAGCTGATGACGGCCGGTGTACCCGTCGTGCTAGCGGGAGATTACAACGTCGTGCCCACGGTGCATGACATTTATCCAACGCGCTCATTAGATGACAACGCTCTGATCCAACCCGAAAGCCGCCAGGCGCTTGCCCGATTGCTGGCTCAAGGCTGGACCGATGCGCTCCGAAGGCTGCACCCGGAGGGGCCGCTCTGGACCTTCTGGGATTACAAGCGCGAGCGATGGCCGACTGACAAGGGCATGCGGCTCGATCACTTCCTCCTATCGCCGAGCGCGGCGGAGCGACTCGTCGACGGCAGCGTAGACCGATGGGTGCGCGGGCAGGAAAATGCTAGCGACCATGCTCCAGCCTGGATCGAGCTGCGTCCTTGACCATCTAACGATGTCCAGAAGAATTGCTAGCTGTCAGGATGGCTCCGGGTGCGGGACCCTTCGATAACCAATAGAAAACGACCATGCCGAAGTTTACCGACATGACCACCTGGATAGAGAGACTCGGGCATTCCCGACTCGGAAGCTTCACCGACGGGCACGGTCACTTTTGGCTGGAGCAGAACACATCTAAAAGCTCGAAGTGGGCCAAACTCGCGAGAGAGGGCCACACGGTCGCCTGGGAATTCGACGGGCCGAATGGCTCGTATACGGGACGCCTGCTAATCGACGGCGAAATCTATTCACCTTCAGAAGCCACGAACAAGTTTTTGAAAGGCTAGGCTCTCCCACAAATGCTCGCCACAATTACCGACGATAATGCCGTGTATCAGTCTTTATCTGGTTGGTGTCCAGTGGCGCCCAAAAAAACAACCTGTGCCCGAGTTCCTCAGCGGCGTTCGATTTGTGCTTCTCCGCCCTGACCCGCCTCTTCGGGTACGTCCGGAATCCGGGAATCGGTTTCGCTGCTGGACTTCACGAAAGTGATCTGGGTTCCCACCATATTGAATTGAGAAAACCCGAGGAGCTGTTCCGGATTCTCCGCTTGCCGTACATTTCCATGGGTGAAGATCGCCTGAAGAGTCAGCCCTCCTCTATCCTCTATGGGCCGCTATTCTATACGGCCCGATGAGGGCGAAGGAACGTCGTATGGTCAAAGCACTTCAAACCGTCGGTGAAGGCTCGGCCCTCAACTATTGGTCACGCAAGGCAGTGTTCGGGTCGACTCGCGCCGCGCGGCGGGCCGGTACGTAAGTTGCAAATGCCGTCACCAGCAGAATGGCGGCCAATACGACCAGGTACAATTCGGGCGCGCTAAAGTGCATGCCATCGAAAAGAGCATCGAAGATTCTCGGCAGGGGCACGGCCATCAACAGTCCAACGGCCGAGCCGATCGCGGCCGTCTTAAAGCCTTGCCTCAGGATCATCCATAGGATGTCCGATCTTCCAGCTCCCAGGGCGATGCGGATACCGATCTCGTGAATGCGCTGGCTCACCGAATAGGCAATGAGCCCGTAAATCCCTATGGCGGCGAGGAGCAGCGCCAATAGTGCGAAGGTGCTGAGCAAACGAATGAATAGCGGGTTTCCGGCGCGCTGGCGGTCGATCACGCTCTCCATGGTCATGACACGAGCCAATGGAAGCTCAACGTCCAGGTGCGCAACCGCCTGACGGAGAGCGGATGAGAACGTATTGGGTTCGCCCTTCAGCCGAAGCACTATGGAAAAAAACGGACCAGGGCGCTGAAGAAAAGACTCGTAGATTTCGGGATCAACCCGCGTTTCTTCGGAGTAGCTCTTCACATTACTGACCACTCCCACAATCTCGCTCCACGCTGGCGCAGCCCCTTCTCTGTCCACCTGGATTCGCTTTCCCAGTGGAGCCTGGTGCTCAAAGTAGCGATGGACAAACGCTTCGTTGACCAACACCACCGGCGGTGCGTTGGCGTCATCGGTCCCCGTGAATGCGCGGCCACTCAGCAGTGGGATTCCCACCGCCCGGAAATAGGCCTCCGTGACGACAGCATCGAGCGCGGTTCGTTGTTCGTTACTTGCCGATTTGAGCTCGCCTGCGAGACGGATGGGAACCGTTTGAGGATTGGTGGCCGGAAGATCGGAAGCAACGGCTGCGTCCTCGACACCGGGAATCTGCTCAAGACTGCCGATCAGGCTGCGTACAAAGAGGAGTTGCTGGGAGGCATCCTTGTATCGCGCATGATCCAGCGCGACGCTGGCAGTGAGAAGATGATCTGTCCGAAACCCTAATTCCTGATGATCAAGCAAGAACACACCGCGGATCATCAGGCTGGTTCCAATCAATAGAAACAGCGCGAGGGCAATTTCGCAGTTCACCAGAACGGCGCGCAGACGGCTCTGCGAGCGACCGCCAGAGGTTGTGCGGCTTTCACTCTGCAGGCCCGCATTCGTATCCGACTGCGACGCCTTGAGCGCGGGAGCAAGGCTCGACAGCATGGCGGAAACTAACGAGACAGCCAGCACAAATAACAAGACATTCCGATCCAGGCTCACAGGAACGGCGCTCATTGCCTCATGGAAATTCATGTGGGCTCGAACAAAGTTGATTCCGAAATAGGCGAGGAGCAGGCCGACACCGCCGCCCAGTATCGCAATGACCAAACCCTCGGTTGCTAACTGCCTCACAACGCGCCAACGGCCCGCGCCAAGCGACACGCGAATCGCCAGCTCTTTCTGACGTCCGGCCGCGCGCGTCAGCAGCAGGCCAGCGACGTTGGCGCACGCGATGAGGAGCACGAAACCGACCGTGGTCATGAGCAGTGCCAACGCCGTGCGAATGCCAAACGTGTAAACCAGGAAATCGCCCAATGTCCGCGCCGATGCGCCCCATCGCTGCTCGATCGCCGGAAAGTCCATTTCAGCCTGCTTTGCCAGGATGGCTAGTTCTGCGCGCGCCTGCTGAAGGGTTACGCCGGGCGCCAGTCTCGCAAACAAGAACAGAAAGCGTTGCTTGCGCCCAGCCACTGTCTGATCCGCAGCCTTTAGCACCAGCGGCGTCCACATCTGTGGAATGAAGCCGAGGAGCTTGAAGTCCGCTCCCATGACTCCTACAACCACATAGTCTTCGCGATCCATCCGCACGGTCCGCCCGATAATCGACGGATCCGAAGCGAACCGGCGTTCCCAAAGACCATGGCCGAGGATAAGCACGTGGTCGTGTCCAGGCTGGGCCTCCTCAGCTAAGAAAGATCGGCCGAGTTGCGGGGCCGCACTGAGCACACTGAAATAGTTCGGTGATACGGCTGCATAACTAACCGTTTCCGGCTGCCCTTGTCCTGTCAAACTTGCTGTTTGGTACTCGTTGGAGGCTGCCATCGAAGCAAACAGGCGAGTATTTGCGCGCCACGCTAGATAATTCGGCACTGACACTGGATCGGCGTCCTCCTGGAACCCCCGGCTCGGATTCACTGAAGAGACGACTATCACGTTTTGCGGATCTCGCCCCGGCAGATGGGGCAGTAGAAACGCGCTGACCAGGCTAAACATGGTGGCGTTGACGGCAATGCCCAGCGCTAGCGTCAAGACGGCCGTGGTTGTAAATCCCGGGGCACGGAGCAGCTGGCGTAAGGCAAACCTCAAGTCGGCCCAGATGCTATCGAGCGTCGGCCATCCCCACACGTCACGGCTGCGTTCTTCAATCAGTGTCACGTTGCCGAACTCCCGGCGCGCTGCGCTCTGCGCGCCTTCACGAGACATGCCGCCTTCCATGAGCTCCTCGATCCGCTCTTCAAGGTGTTCTTTTATGGAAATCGCCAAGTCGTCATAACGGCGGCCGCGAGTGAACAACTGGTTGAGCCATTGCATGCGGTTGCCCCTACGCCTCGGCGACCGCCAGTACCCGAGTAATGCCGTCCAGCATCTTCTCGAAGCTGGAAACTTCCTGCTCCAGATGCCGGATACCTGTATCGGTGAGCCGGTAAATCCGAGTGGGGCGGCCTTTCGCTGAAAGTCCCGGTTCCGATTCCAGTGATCCTTCCTTGAGCAGGCGTTGCAGTGCCGGGTACAGAGAACCCTCCTCGATTTGCAGCAGGTTATCGGATACCTGCTTGATATGCTTCGCGAGAGCATAGCCATGCATCGGCTTCAGCCGCAGCGAATGGAGAATCATGAGCTCCAAAGCGCCGGCGAACAGATCGCGCTGTTCGGGATTCTTTGCCATGACGCGATCCTAACATGGAATAGCTATTTATAAAATAGTATTGTAGCTGTTGGTAACGAGCACGGTGGAACTCCCGCTCAGCGGCCCACTTCCCCTGGGATCGCTTGTTGAGTCCTAAGTCTAGTTCGTACAAGGTTTTGTTGTTGGGCCGCTGGAATCGAAGGAGCTGCCGCATGTGCGAGGCAGAAGCAGATGTCCTCAAGAAGTCACGTCGGGTCGGAGAAGGCGCGCAATCTTGCGAGGGCCCTGGCCTCCGTCCGCTGCTCAAAGCGTACAACCCGTTATTCCTGGATACAGCTTTCACGACGACGCACTGGCGCGACGAGTAATCCGAGGAATCAAAGCAATCAAGTTCGTCAATCCCGACTTGCCCGTAAAGAATTACATTTTGGAAAGCTGTCGCTAGCCTGAGTTTCGCCAGCGTCCTATACTGGTGCCCGGAGAGGTCCCCAATGCGTCGTATTCTGACCTTGATCGCAGCGGTTATGACGGCTTACACTACCGCCGCCGTGGCCCAACCGGATGACGGTCCATACAAAGTTCTGAAGACCGCACGAGTAGGCGGCGAGGGCGGCTGGGACTACATCTACGCCGACGCGGCAGGCCGTCGGCTATACATTCCCCGAGGCGCTATTCGTCCCACGCCGGCCACGGAAAATACGCCCGAAGTGGCCGCCATTCCTGCGCGCCTGACCGTCTTTGACCTCGACACACTCAAGCCTCTGGGCGAGATTTCTGGCGTCGGTGGTAACGGCACTGCAGTGGATCCAAAGACGGAACACGGTTTTACTAGTGATCATCCGAAGGTCTCGATGTTCGACACCAAGACGTTGACGTTCATCAAAAGCATCGATGTCGGATCGACGCGGCCCGACGGCATCTACTTCGATCCCTTCAACGAACGCGTCTACGTCTTCAGTCATCCCACCAAGGACGCTACTGTGATCGACGCAAAGGACGGCGCCGTACTCGGCACAATCGACCTGGGCGGCGTGCCGGAACAAGGCGTCGGCGACGGTAAGGGCATGCTGTACGTGGTCATGCAGGACGCCATCGGCAGCGTGACCGCCGTTGACGTAACGACCATGAAGGCCGTCGGCCACTACTCGTTGGTCGACAAAGGCGGCTGCAATGGTCTCGCGATCGATGTCAAAAACGAGATCCTGTTCGCGGCATGTAGCCGATCGGGCACGACCCCGCCCACCCCGCAGCCGACGATGGTGATCCTGAGCGCTAAGGACGGCAAGATCCTCGCCAACCTTCCGCTCGCGGGCGGGTCCGACGGGGCCGTGTTCAACCCCGCCACCATGGAGGCCTTCAGCAGCCAAGGCAACGGCACCATGACGATTGTGAAAGAAAAGAGCCCGACCAGCTTCGAGGTGGAGCAGAACCTGCAAACTATGAATGGCGCGCGAACCATCACATTCGACAATAAGACTGGCCACTTGTTCACCATGTCTCAAGAGCGCGGACCTGCTCCGCCTCCTGCGCCCGCGGCAACCGCTCCGCAGACGCCGAACGGTCGGCCGCCGCAGGCTCCGCCGATACCAGGTTCGTTCACCATCCTGATGATCGGCGAGGCGCGGTAGGCGTGACATATCAGTATGAGATATGGAACAAGGGCCGCTTTGTTAACCCTGTCCTTGCCACTGCCACGCCAGTTCTAGGGAGAGTTCTGATGCGCTACACTTCCTTGTTTCTCATGCTTGTTTTGCCAACGGCTATCCGGGCTCAGTCCGCGAGTAGTTATCGGATCACACATACCTATCAACTCGGCGGAGCCGGAAGGTGGGACTATGTCGTACCCGATCCGCCGAGTCATCGTCTCTACATCGCCCGCCAAACGCGCGTGATGGTTGTCGACGAAGACACCGGGAAGTTGCTTGGAGAGGTCGCCGAGGTACACGGCGCTCATGGAACTGCGGTCGCCGCTGACACCGGCCGTGGATTCGCAACTTCCAGCGATGACAAAACAGTCGTCATGTTCGATCTCAAGGATTTCAAGGTGCTAAGCCGAATTCCCGCGGCCGAAGATGCCGACGCCATCATTTTCGATAAGCCCTCCAATCGCATCTTCAGCCTCAATGGCGATGCGCACTCGTCCACTGTCATCGATCCGGTGGCAGGCAAGCAGATCAAGAATCTTCCCTTAGGTGGAAAGCCCGAATACGGCGTTTCCGCGGGCGACGGGAAGCTCTATGCGAACCTCACTGACACCAGCGAGATTGTCGAAATCGACACGCAAACCGCGACTGTGGGACGTCGCTGGTCCACCGCTCCTTGTAAGCAACCTGTGTCAATGGCCATTGATACAATTCATCACCGTCTCTTCAGCGGATGCCGCAGCGGCGTAATGGCTATCTCCGACTACGCGAGTGGCGAGGTGGTCGCGACCGTTCCCATTGGCAAAGGAGTTGATGGCGCAGGATACGACGCTGCAGCGGGCAACGCTTTCGCTTCGAATGCCGACGGTACGTTGACGGTCATTCATCAGGACAGCCCTGACAACTACCACGTGAGTCAAACGCTAAGCACACCCGTCGGTTCGCGTAATATGGGGCTCGACCCAATCCAGCACCGATTGTTCATCGTATCCGCTAAGTTCGGGCCGGCCCCCGCGGGAGGTGGCAGGCCACCGATCGTACCTGAAACCTTCGCTCTGATGACAATCGAGCAGTAGATAAACGGGAGTGACTTAGGCGCGGCGGCGGCAAGGCCGCTGTCGGAACGGTGGAGAAGACTAAAAACCTAGCTGGCACTTGGCTAATAGGCCCCAGAAGCACTTGCAAAGTGGTGTTGCCGCTTTCGCCGATAAGCGGTCCGGAAACGGCGTTCGAGAAGATCGAACCCACGCTTCCCACAAATGAGGACTTCCGCCCCACAGTCGCGTTTAACTCAACGTCTTTGCGAGGTAAAGTAATTGGCCTAGTATAGTCTTTATGAAAGCATCGGCTTCTGCCTTATTACTCCAGTGCCTTAGATGGCTTGCCAAGGCTGTGGCCGCGATCGCTGCGGTCGTCGTAACGCTCGTCGCCATCCTGCTCCTCGTGATGTGGTGGGAGCACCAAACGGCCATCACTTTGCCGACGCCCACAGGTCACTTCGCCGTCGGCCGCACCACATACGTATGGACGAATGAATCGGAGGCTGACGAACTTGTGCGCCCTCCTGGACCCAAGCGGCAGGTGCTGGTGTGGATATGGTACCCCGCGGTACCTTCTTCTACGGACGTGTCGACGGAATATCTGCCTGGCCTTTGGCGAGCAGCGCTTGCGAAGCAGGAGGGCATATTCATGCGGTCGTTTTTCAAACGCGATCCGGCTCTGGTGCATAACCACAGCGTGTCCGGCGCGAGGATCTCGCCAGAACAGCGCACGTATCCGGTTGTGCTACTCAGAGCCGGAGGTAGCGCCTTGACGACGGATTTCACGACGCTAGCAGAAGATCTCGCCAGTCACGGCTTCTTCGTCGTCGGCTTCGATGCGCCATATCGATCCTTCGTCGTGGTTCTGCCTGACGGGCGCGTCGTTGGCAGGTCCCCCGCCTATCACGTCGAAAACGCGAACGGCAACCTCGCTGATCCTGTCATCGGCAAGCTGCTGCAAATGTGGACGGTAGACACGACGTTCGTCGTGGACCAGTTGGAGCGGTTGAATGCCAATTCATCCGAGAGATTCGCAAGCCGTATGGACCTACAGCGGCTCGGCATATTTGGTCATTCGTTCGGTGGCGCTACCGCGCTCGAGTTCTGTCACGAGGATTCACGGTGCAAGGCGGCGCTCGATATGGACGGCATTCCGTTCGGCCGTGTTGTTTCAGAAGGGCTAAGCAGGCCCGGCATGTTTCTTCTCAGCGACCACAGCAGGGAGGCGGCTGATCCAGAGGGTCGCCTAGTCCTTGCCGAAATTCGATCGATTTATGAGAGGATGCCCGACGGGAGGTTTACGTGGTCATTCACACAGCGAATCACTTTAGCTTTAGCGATCAAATTCTGCTGAATAGTCGGGTCGTCATGAGCCTCTTCGGCTTGGTCGGATTCGGAGGATTGGACGGACGTCGCGGACTCGCCATTTCAGCCGATTACGTGCACACTTTCTTCGACGTGCATCTAAGCGGAGCACCCGCAGTGGCGATGACAAACCTCGCCAGAAAATATGAAGAAGTCCACTTGGAGGGACGGTAAAAACCTGGCAGCAATCGTCTGAAGGTTCCGGTCAACATTTATCCGTGCATAACGGCGTAGCGTAGGGTAATCCATTGACGTGTTGTAGCTCTGGTGACATCTGCCATTCAAACCGGCCGGAAACGGCGCTCGAGAAAGTTTGAACAGGATCCGGGCTGTTGAGCCCTCCGGTTACCGGGTATCGCTACGGAATGGCAAAGCGGATTCCGGACGACAACGCCGTTTCCCGGTCCCCATCCTCCAAGCTGCAGAAAAACGAGCCAAGTTGGTGCTTGCTTCGTCTCCGCATCTATTCCCACCAACGACTGCCGCTAGTCCACACGTAACGCTTGCATGGGATCGATCGCGGCGGCGCGGCGCGCCGGTAAATAACTAGCAAGCAGCGCTGTTACAAACAGAAGAATGGCCACCGATGCCATCACCAGAAGATCGGTCCCTGCACACCGTAAAGCGTGCTCTGCATTGCCTTACCGATGAAGTAAGCTCCAATCGCACCGACACCCAGGCCGATCATCGCCAACACCGAACCTTCACTCAAGATCAAACGCGTCACATCCGTTCCGCGAGCACCGAGTGCGATACTCAATCCAATTTCGTGCGTGCGCTGTGAAACGCCGAATGCAATCACTCCATAGATACCGACAGCCGCGAGTACCAGTGCGAGTAACGCAAAGCTTCCATACAAGAGCAGAACGAAGCGGTCGCCGACAAACAAGGTATCTTTCAGCACCTCCATACTACGCACCCGTGCGAGTGCGATGTCCGGGTCAATTGCATGCACGGTCGATGTCATCGTTCGCGCCAAAGCCTCCGGGTTCATCGTGGTGCGCACACCGATCGTGACACTTGGCAACAAAGACTGTGAGAACGGCACATCAATCTCCGGCACCTCATTGCGAGGGCCGAACGAACGGACGTTGTGAAAAACACCAACGATCTCCCATTCGACCGCCGGTCCGAGCTTCGGCAAGCCCGGAATGATTTGCTCAATGACGAGCCGCTGCCCAATAGGGTTTTCGTTCTTGAAATACTGCTTCACAAACAGCTGGTTGACCACAGCCACGCGCGTACTGGAAGCGGAATCT
>JBAUOG010000410.1:0-1670 GCA_049579625.1 Bryobacteraceae bacterium | reverse complement strand
AGATTCTCGAGGACAAAAATCAGACTGCGCCGATCGTATTCCATCACGTCCATTTCTTCGTGCCGGCGGCGGCGATCCCGGACATTCAAGCCTGGTACGTCAAGAACTTCGGTGCGCGGGCCGGCATGCGCGGGCGGAACCAGGCCGCCGATGTTCCGGGCGCCAATCTGACATTCTCCAAGACCGATTCACCGACCGTTCCCACCAAAGGGCGGATCCTTGACCACATCGGATTCGATGTGACGGACATCGAAGCGACCGCGAAAAAGCTTCAGGCCAATGGGCTCGCGCTCGATCGCGGCATCGAGACGCTGCCGAACGGCGTCAAGCTGTTGTTCGTCCACGATCCATGGGGCACCAATATCGAGGTGAACCAGCGGCCGCATCCGCTCTAGTGGTCTGATTCATTCGGACGATTCCCAAATTGTCCGAAGCAGTTCAAGCTCTCACCATGAGAGCAGGAATTGTTGTGAACGTCACCCGAGCAGATCGCCATCGGCTTGAGGCCATCATCTCGGATCGCAGCGCGCCGCAGAAGCACGTGTGGCGCGCCAACATCATCCTCGCCACGGCCGACGGCTGCGGCACCGCTGAGATCATGCGCCGATCGGGCAAATCGAAGCCCGTGGTGTGGCGATGGCAGGCGCGGTTCATGGCGGAGGGCATCGAAGGGCTCACGCGCGACAAGACGCGCAAGCCCGGCAAACAGCCGCTTCCGACGGCCACCGTGCAGAGGGTGGTTGACCTGACGCTGGGACCGCCACCGGGGGAAGCAACCCACTGGACCGGCCGGATGCTGGCGAAGGCGGCGGGAGTGAGCCTTCGTTCGGTACAACGTATCCTTGAAGCCCACCAACTCGCGCCGCATCGCATCCGCACGTTCAAGCTATCGACGGACCCGAAGTTCGCCGAGAAGTTCACGGATGTCGTCGGCCTCTACGTCGATCCTCCCGCCCATGCGGTCGTCCTCTCGGTCGACGAGAAGAGCCAAATCCAAGCGCTCGACCGGACTCAGCCGGGGCTGCCGATGAAACCGGGCCGCGCCGGGACAATGACGCACGACTACAAACGTCACGGCACCACAACGCTGTTCGCAGCCCTCAACATCCTCGATGGCACCGTCATTGGCCGCAACATGCAGCGTCATCGCCACCAAGAGTTTATCCGCTTCCTCAATACGATCGAGGCGCAGGTTCCCGTGGGAAAGGTAATCCACGCTGTCGTCGACAACTATGCGACCCACAAGCACCCAAAGGTGCGCCAATGGCTGGCGCGGCATCCCCGCTGGACATTCCACTTCACCCCGACCTCAGCATCCTGGCTCAATGCAGTCGAAGGCTTCTTCGCCAAACTCACGCGCCAGCGCCTCCAGCGCGGCGTATTCCGATCCGTCGTTGACCTGCAACTCGCCATCAACCGCTTCGTCGCTGATACAAACGCCGATCCCAAGCCCTTCGCATGGACCGCCGACCCAAAGCGCGTGCTCGCCGCTGTCAAACGCGGGAAGCAAACGTTAGAGTCGGTCCACTAGCACGACATAGGCGCGTTCCGCTCCAATCGCCTGGCAAAGTTCGTTCAGTACTTGTTTCAGCCGAGCGTCGGTCTCCGTTGGCGGACAATTGATCAGGCGCGTCGAATTCTCGGCTATGACATGCTCGAATGCTGCGCGC
>JBAUOG010000409.1:0-11081 GCA_049579625.1 Bryobacteraceae bacterium | reverse complement strand
AACTCTCCAACCTTTGCTTCTCATCTGCGGCCAGACGTAACGCTTGCCGCTTCGTGGTGAATGGCATAAACCATTCTTGCACGAAAATGTTTATATAGTATAGATATCAACAGAACGATAATCTAGGCGTCGCCTACCAAACTCCGTTCTCGAACTGCCTACGTTTCCAGCGCTCGAACCACTCGCCGGCGCCCGGTTGCCGGATGAAGCCGCTGGCCAAACTACTTCTTAGCAACGCGACGGCGGATCAACAGACCAAGGCCGAGTAGCGGAGCACCGAGAAGCCCGAGCGAAGCCGGTTCCGGCACCGGCTCCAGGTAGCCGCGGATCTCACCCCCCGGAACAACCGTGGTATGGATATTCAGGTAGGAATTCCCCCCAGCGATGCCTGCCAGCAAGGCGGCTTCGGCGTTGGCGACGCTGCCCTCCGCGGTAACAAACGCCGGGTTGTACGAAGAAGCCATGGTAAGGTCCAGCGTATCGTTGTACGTGCCGCTCGTCACGCCCAACGGGAACCCTGGGAAGGTGGGGACCGTCGTGGCAACGCCGGCGTTTCCGGTGCCCGGGCTTGCGGTGCAGCAATGAATGTGTGAGGCCGTCGTGGTCCCCAGCAGACCGGAGAAGGTCACATTCACCTCCATCGTCTGTGCGACCGTATCAATGATTACAATCGCCTCTCCTGTTCCGGGTGATGCGTTGGGAGGAACCTCGCTTGTCCCAACTAGGGGGGCTTCGTAGGTAACGGTGGCGCTGTATCCAGCCTGCACCAGGACGAGGGCTGCCAGCGTTGCCAACTTCAGAGTTTTCATGTCTCTTATCCTTCCAGCCGCCGGCCGGAGCATACCGTTGGGCCGGCACATTCGGTGGCTTTCAAGACCATACCTCAAGGCGGCGCCGCCGTCTACTAGCGAAATACCGGCTGGAGAGTTGGGCGAAGCACGGTGTCTGCCTCGGGCCAAAGCAGAAGGTTCACCGCGACCGCGTAGCGAAATCATCCTTAAGCTGGGCGGCCGCGTGGGGGCGGAAACTCTCGATGGCAGAAAAGCCGATTATGTTGTCCATGAAACCCCTTCAAACCCCTTGTTCTTCGCCGCATCCGCGGCGGTTGATTGCCCACCTGAGTTCGGCAAAACTCAAGTACTGGGAGCCTCGATGGTCCGCTGTCGAGATGATACAAGATCCCAACAAGATCAATGCTATACTAAGCGCTTAGTTAAGTCAACTTAAAACTAAGCGCTTAGTTCTGGTACGATGGAGAAAGCATGAAAGAAGACCTACTGAGGAAGGCTATGAGGGAGATGGCCGCGCGCGGCGGTAAGCGACGGCTGGAGACACTGACACCCGAGCAGCGTACCGAAATCGCCAAGAAGGCCGGCGAGGCAAGCGGTAAAGCACGAGCAGCCAAGAAAGCGGCGCGGGGAAGGCGCGAAGTAAGAAGGCCGCTGAAAAGAAGCGCGGTTCATAAGGGTTCGCAATGCCAGGAACCAGGACACTTCTTGTCGATATCGGAAAGCTTAGCCGTCGTGGAGAAGAAGGCGCAATCGTCGTGGGCTTAATGACTGCCTTCAACGATCTCACCATGGCAAACGTAGCTCACACACTTTACAGCGAGGACACGTCTCGGTATACCAACTACAAACGCGGGGCCGGGATCTATTTCGCTCGCATCCAGATGGCCCACCTTGTTGAAGCGTTGGATCTCGTGAAGGAAGTCCATCGAAACGCCACGTTGTCAGCACTTGTCGCACGGTGTCCCGATACCACTGCCAACCACTTTGCGGAACTCCTGTCCTACGCGTCCGGAGGGCATCAGTGGAGAATATTTGCGGACAGGTTCAAGACCCTCAGGCATACGATTGCTTTCCACTATGACCTCGGGGAAGTAAAAGATGCGCTATCTGAACGGTCCCAACGAAAGGGTGATGTGGCCCATCTAATCTGCGAGGCTGACGATATTAGACTGGCCCACTTCCAGGTGGCGGATGATATTGTTGACACGCTCGTGTGTACTCGCGCATGGAAACTTGCACCCGGGCCAAACTTATGCTCAGGCCCAAACCACTACAAAAACCACTACACGGAATCGTCTAGGAGCGACAAAATCCCTGTAAAGTGTTGAAATATTTGGTGCGCCCGGAGGGGCTCGAACCCCCGACCTAATGATTCGAAGTCATTCGCTCTATCCAGCTGAGCTACAGGCGCACATTATCGACGGTGGTGAAAAAGGCCGGAACCGCTTGCTGACGCGCGCAGTTCAGTGCTCACTATTTGTTGGCAACGAGCTGTCGAGCACCGACACCGGAGGAGCGGCGGCCGGCGGTATTTTTCAACAACCTCTAATTGGCAGTATAACCGCATTGGCATTATCGTCGTGAATGCCACAATCTCTCTATGCACAGTCCCGTGGAAACCGAGGTCAAGATTCGAATCACCGACTTGGCCGGCACGTGCCGCCGCATCGAGGCGCTAGGCTTTCAGATCTCGCAGCCTCGCGAGTTCGAGTCGAACACGCTCTACGACACCCCAACCAGGTCGCTTTTCGCCTCCGGCACGCTGCTGCGCTTGAGGGAGAGCGGAGGCCGGTACGTCATCACCTGGAAGGGCCGGTATCAGGCGGGACCCCATAAGACGCGTCCGGAGTTGGAGACGACCCTGGGTTCGCTCGAAACCATGGCCCGGATCTTCGGCCACCTCGGTTATGAGCCCGTGTTTCGCTACGAGAAGTACCGCCGGGAATACCGGCTTGCCGGACAGCCGGGTGTCATCACCGCCGACGAGACGCCCATCGGGAGCTTCCTGGAACTGGAAGGTCCGGGGACCTGGATCGACGAAACGGCCCAGCAGCTCGGCCTGAGGCCCGCTGACTACGTCCTGGAGAGCTACGCGCGCCTGTACTTCAAAGACTGTGAGCAGCGGGGCGTAACGCCTACCAACATGGTTTTCGCGACCTGAAGAAACGTTTACCACGTAAAGCTTCGGGCCACGTCTTCTAGAATGAGGTAAACATGACAAAAGCCTCGGATGACGCGGCCGACATAGCCGGTGCCACCCAGTCACTCGCCCAGGTACGCGATGAAATCGCGAAAGTAATCGTTGGCCAGCGCGATGTAATTGATGGCGTTCTGATCTGCCTGGTGGCGGGCGGGCACGTGCTGCTCGAAGGCGTTCCCGGCCTGGGCAAGACCACCCTGCTGCGCACGCTGGCGCGCGTCATGCACCTCAAGTATTCACGCATCCAGTTCACGCCCGACCTAATGCCCGGCGACATCGTCGGTAGCATGATCATGGAAAGCGACGACCGGGGGAATAAGGCGCTGCGATTCCAGCCGGGGCCGATTTTTTCAAACCTGGTGCTGGCCGACGAAATCAATCGGGCCACGCCGAAAACACAATCGGCACTTTTGGAAGCCATGCAGGAGCGGACCGTCACCAGCGGTAACAGCACTTATCAGTTGGAAGCCCCCTTCCTGGTCATGGCTACCCAGAATCCGATTGAGATGGAGGGCACCTACCCGCTGCCCGAAGCACAGCTCGACCGGTTCCTGATGAAGATCCTGGTCACCTACCCATCACGCGAAGATCTGAGCCGCATTCTGGATGTCACCGTGAAGCAGGAGGAAGTGAGCCTGCGGCAGATCATGAACCGTGAGCAGATTGCGGAGCTGCGTGCCGTGGCGAAGCAGGTGATTGTTGCGCCGCATGTGCAAGAGTACGCCATTAACGTGGTGATGGCGACGCAACCGGGGACGGCGGTGGCCCCTGCTATCACGAACAAGTACATCCGCTATGGCAGTTCTCCGCGCGGCGCGCAGGCGCTGCTCGAATGTGGCCGTGTACTCGCACTGATGTCCGGCCGCGTCCATTTGAGTGTGGAAGACGTCGAGAAAGTGGCGCCGGCCGTGCTCCGGCACCGCATCATTCTCAATTTCGACGCCCACGCCGAGGGTGAATCGACCGAAACCCTGCTGAACAAGATTCTTGCCGGCCTTGCGGTTCGCGCCTAGCGTCGCAAGGGCCAGTGCATTTCCATCATGCCCGCACCGCTGATTGATCGCGATTTTCTCGAACGGTTGGAGCGGCTCACGCTGCATTGGAAGAAATCGTTTCCCGGTCTGGTAGGCGGGCACAATGTTTCCCGGTTCGCCGGTTCCGGTCAGGAGTTCCTCGATCACCGGAACTTTCACCACGGAGACGACCTCCGGGCTGTCAACTGGCGCGCCTACATGCGGCTGGAGAAGCTGTTCCTTAAGATGTTTCAGGTAGAGCCGCGGGTGCCCGTGCGCCTCCTGTTGGACATCAGCGCGTCGATGACGGCAGGGTCTTCTTACCGGCAGCCGACTAAGTTCGACTACGCAAGGAAGCTCGCCGGCGCGCTTGCGTACATCGGCCTGGTGCGGCTGGATAGCATGACGCTGCAGCCGTTTTCAGACCGGCTGGCCGACCCCTTTCTTTCCAGCGGCGGGCGCCATCGCTTTCAGCCAGCGGAGGAGTTTCTCCGCATGCTGCCCTCAACCGCCCATACGAACTTCCACGAAGTGGCGCGTCAGTTCATTTCCACCTACCCGCAGCGCGGCTTGATCCTGGTCATTTCCGATTTCCTCGACGACGGAGACTGCCTCAAGCCCCTTCAATACCTGGCCGACTTCGGACACGAGCTGTTCCTGATCCAGCTCTGGGGCGATGAAGACAGGGAGCCTTCCGGCCATGGTGAGTTGGAGTTAGTGGACGCCGAGACCGGCTCCACAGTCAAGATCGCACTGGACGACGAAGCGCGTGCTCGATACACAGAAGCCTTCGACAGCTATTGCGAGGAAGTCCGGAGATTGGCGCTCAGAAATGCGGGGCGCTACGTCGGAGTCTCCACCAGCACGTCGGTGGAGGAGGCGGTGTTCGGCCCGCTGGTGAAGTCGCAGGTGGTGTACTAGCAGACGCATGTTCTTCCTGAACCTCAGCCTTGGCGAATTCCTGGCGCTGGCTGGAGCGATCTCCGGCATCGTCACCGCACTGTACTTGCTCGATCGCGCCAAGCGAAAGAAGATTGTCTCCACGCTTCACTTCTGGACCGCGGCAACCCGCGCCGAAGAAGAGCAGAGCCGGAGGCGCGTACGCGATCCGTGGTCGCTGCTGCTGCAGATCGTCTCAATGCTTTGCCTGCTTCTCGCCATAGCCCAACTGGAGTGGGGCGCCCGCGAACGCCGCGGGCGCGATCATGTACTGCTGCTCGATACCTCCTCCTGGATGGCCAGCACCGCCGGCGGTGGTTTAATGCCACAAGCAAAACAACGCGCGGCGCAGTATGTGAATGGGCTTCCGTCCCGCGATCGTGTGCTGCTGGTGCGGGCGGGCGGCTTAATCACGCCCGTGACGACATTTACGCCCGATCACCGCGAGCTGCTCGATCGCATCAAGGAATCCCAGCCGGCGTTCACGGCGCTTTCGCTATCGGACGCCATCGGTTTTGCTCATCAGGCGCAGTCGTGGTCGGGTGGCCAGCCGGGCGAAATCCTCTACGTGGGGCCGGAGCGCGTACGTGGCGACGAGGAAACTTCGGGACTGGTGAAAAACCTGCGCATTGTGCGGCTGGACGCGCCTCAGAGTAACTGCGGGATTCGCCGCATTGGCGTGCGCCGGTCCGATGAAGGGCCGGACGTATGGGATGCCTCCGTTTCAGTGAAGAACTACGGGAACCAGGCGCGGAATCTGCGCCTGAATCTGGCCTTTGCAGGTCTTCAATTCTCGCCGCGCCCCCTTACCTTGGCGCCGGGTGAAGAAAAGAGCATCGCCTATACGTTCTCCACCCATGTCGCCGGAACCCTGCTGGCCTCCATTGAACCGGGTGATACATTGCCCACCGATGATCACGCCGCGCTGGCGTTGCCTAAGCCGGGACTGCTGCGGATGGCCGTTTACACCAGCCGCCCGGAGGTATTGAAGCCGCTGCTGCAGGCCAATCACCGGCTCGTAGCGGAGTTCCTGCGCCCCGACCAATACGCCCCGAAGCCGGCCGCCGACGTGATGCTGTTGGATCAGTTTGCCCCACCGCAGAACCCGGGGATACCCAGCCTCTGGATCAAGCCACCGACGGAACACTCGCCGATTCCGATCGCAGCACGCAGTCAGGAAGTGACGGTCTCGCGCTGGAACTCAGAATCGTCGCTGGGGGCGGGCCTGCATGCCAAGGCCATAAACCTTCCGGAAGCTGAGCTCTTCGAGACATTCCAGGGCGACATTCCGGTGGCGGAAACCGATAAGGGACCGGTGGTCGTGGCGCGGCCATCCACCAGTGGAACACCCCGTCTGGCGGCGATTGGCTTCGATCCGCTGGCCGGCGACCTGCGCTTTGAATTAACGACGCCGTTACTCTTTGCGAACCTTACGCGTTGGCTGGCGCCTGAGGCGTTTCGGGCGTCGGATTACACCGCCAGCACGGTGGGCTCGATTTCGCTGCCGCTCGACCCCAACGAGCGGGCCGAACAATTGAGCGTTATGGACGACCGCGGCTACCACGTGCCGTTCACCGTCCGAAACCAAACCGTGCAACTGTACGTGAGCCGCCCCAGCGTAGTCCACATCGTCTCGCCGGAACGTGAGCGCATTTATTCATTCACGCTTCCGGAGGTTGCTGATAAGCAGTGGAAGCCGCCTGCAACCGTGGCGGAAGGACTGCCGGCTCCGGCCTCCATATCGCCTTCGGCGTTTGATTTGTGGCAATGGCTGGCGTTGCTGGGTGCGCTAGGACTGCTTGCTGAGTGGCTGTGGTTTGGACGGCGGAGGAAGCAGATGACGCCCGCAGCGAAAACGTCGCGGAAGCAGGCCAACGACGCGCGCGCTGCCAGCAGTACTCGAGAGGTGGTGACGAAGTGACATTCGCCCATCCCTGGATGCTGCTGCTGATTCTGGCACCGATCGGCTGGGCTGTGCGTGAATGGCCGTTGAACGCTCGCCCCTTGAATCTGGCTATGAAAGCGGCGAGCTTCGCGCTCATCCTGATCGCGCTCGCCGAACCCACCATCACCATGCCTGAGACCAAGACGGGCGCAGTCGTGTTGGTCGATACCTCGGCCAGCGTCTCGGATGCCGATCTGCGCCGTGAATCCAGCATCGTTTCAGGTATTGCGGCCAGCCGCGGGCGTAACTGGATGCGAGTGGTCCCATTCGCGCGCCGCCCCCGAGAGGTGCAAGCCGGCGAGACTTCTGCCGGCTGGCACATCCAGCACACGCCGGGCGATGAAGGTAAGGCCACTGATCTCGAAGCTGCTTTGCGCGACAGTATGTCGGCCGTTCCCTTTGGCCGGATTCCCCGGTTGGTGCTGATCAGCGACGGCAACGAAAACGAGGGAAGCAGTGCACGCGCCATTGCGCAGTTGCAGCGTGTCGCGGTGCCGGTTGATACGTTCGCGCTCGAAGGCCGCGTTCAAAGCGGGCTTCACCTGGTATCCGCGTCCATGCCGCGGCAAGCCTATGCAGGCGAGCAGATACCCATCGACTTGCGGGTGGAATCGCCATCCGATCTCGAGGCCTCCATCGACATCACCGCCGACGGCAAGGAGATCGGTGCGAATCCGGTTTCACTGAAGACCGGAGCCAATGAGCTGCGAGTGCATACCCGCGTGAAGACAACCGGCGCGGTCGCCATAGCCGGCAAGCTCACGGCGAACACTGGCGGCGATGTGCAGTTTGAACAAGCGGTCGAGTTGCGGCGCGCCAAGGTTTTGTATCTCTCACAGGACCCGGCCGGGTCGGAAACGAACTTGCTCCAGGCGCTCAATGAAGGGCAGTTCGATTTAGTGCGTGACCGCTCGGCGCTCGATAAAGGCCTTAGCGATGTTCAACTGATCGTACTCAACAACCTTGACCTCAACACGTTCTCCGCCGCGGAGAAGGGCCGCATGGAGGAGTACGTGAAAAGCGGCGGCGGATTATTGCTGATCGGCGGCGAACGGCAAGTCTACAAAGAAGAAAAGCAGATGGACGCCCTCGACCGGGCGCTACCGGCGAAGCTGGCGCCTCCGAAGTCGCCGGAGGGCACCTGCGTTGCGCTGATTATCGACAAGTCGTCCTCCATGGAAGGCCGCAAGATCGAGCTCGCGCGGCTATCGGCCGTCGGGGTGGTCGATCACCTTCGGCCTGTGGATCTCATTGGCGTGTTGATCTTCGACAATTCGTTCCAGTGGGCGGTGCCGATGCGGCGCGCGGAAGACAAATCGTTGATCAAGCGGCTGATCTCCGGCATCACGCCGGACGGCGGCACGCAGATTGCCCCGGCACTCTCCGAAGCCTACCGCAAAGTGCTCGCGTCGAAGACGACCTATAAGCACATTGTGCTGTTGACGGACGGCATTTCGGAAGAAGGCGACAGCATGGAGCTGGCGCGTGAAGCTCAGCAGCACGATGTCACCATATCGACGGTCGGGCTGGGGCAGGATGTGAATCGCTCGTACCTGGAAAAGGTAGCCGCCACATCGGGCGGCAAGAGCTACTTCCTGAACGAGCCTCAAGGCCTGGAACAGATTCTGCTGAAGGACGTGCTCGAGTACAGCGGATCGACGGCGGTCGAAAAGCCGCTTACGCCCATCATCAATGCCAAGGAAGAGGTGTTGGAAGGTACCGGCGTCGAAACGGCGCCGCCGCTCAAGGGCTATGTTCGGTTCGAGACCAAGCCCGCTGCGGAAGCGCTGCTCTCCATCGACGCTGAGAAGAAAGATCCGCTATACGTGCGCTGGCAGTACGGTTTGGGCCGGGCGGCCGTGTTTGCGTCGGATGCCAAGAGCCGTTGGGCCGAACAATGGATGACCTGGCCCGGCTATGACAAATTCTGGATCAATGTGACCCGGGATCTGCTTCCGCGTTCCAATGCGAGCGAAGCCGCCGCTCAATACGATGGCGCAACCGGGGACATCGTGGTGGAGTACAGCATCGGAGCGGGAATGCCGGAACCAGCGAACGCGCCCGAGATCTATGTCATCGGCCCCAACGGCTTTCAGAAGCCGATCGAAGTGCAGAAGGCCGCCCCACGGCTTTACCGCGGACGTCTTCACATCGGGTCTCTGCGCGGGCTCTTCCGCATACGGCCGCTTACCGAGTCGCGGGAGTTTCCCGAGATTGGTCTCTACCGCCAGCAGGAAGAGATGCTGGACTTCGGCGCGAACCGGCCGCTGCTGGCGCAAATCGCAAACCTGACAGGCGGACGCTTCAATCCGCCGGTCGCCGGCATTTTTGATGCCGGTGGCCGAGTGCTTTCCACAACCTGGCAATTGTGGCCCGGTCTATTGGCGCTCGCGATCGCGTTGACCATTGCGGAACTGGTTGTACGCAAGTGGTCGGGCTTGGTGGGGATGTTCCACAGGCCCGCGTAAGCGTGGAATACATCGGCACTGAACCGCGCGCGTAAGCAAGCGGATTTCGGCTTTTTCTCCGCCCGTCTGCAAGCCTGTTCAACAACCCGAGTCTGGCCTCTCACCGTTTCGTCAAATGCACCACCGTCTCGAAGTGGAAGGTCTGTGGAAACAGATCCACCAGAGTCATACGCTCCACTGAATACTTCGCCTGCAGCAGCTTGAGGTCACGGGCCAGAGTCGCCGGGTCGCAACTGACAATCACCAACCGAGGTGCTTCAATACGCAACATTTGCTCGGTTGCCTCTTTGCCCAGGCCTGCGCGTGGCGGATCGGCCATGATGCGGTCCGGCGTCGCGGTGACGCCGCGAAGGTAGTCCTCGGTGGCTGACTGGATGGCCACTACGTTGCCGTTTAATTGCGCCGCATTCCATTCCAGGTCACGCGTCGCGGTCCCGCCCCGCTCCACGGCGATCACGCGCTCAAATCGCGCAGCCAGCGGAAGTGAGAACAAGCCGACGCCCGCATAAAGGTCGATCGCGGTTCCACTCTTGGCGGGCTCTCCGTTGCCCTTGCCAACCACTTCGTCTACTAGCGCATCAACCAGGTACCGGTTCACCTGGAAGAACGACCCGCGGCTGATCCGGAAGCGATGGCCCGCCGCGCCATACTCGAGCGCTCCCGGCACGAACCCTGGCAGGATTTCGGCGCACCAAGTGAAAAACCGCGCCGCCACCGGGCGATTCGATTCAACGATGTGCAGCTGAATGTCGGTCTCGTTGGTGAAGACTTCGAGGCTGCGCAGAAAGTCAGGCCACTCCCGGCGCGCTACCGCCTGATGAAGAATCGCAATCACCTCATTCAGTTTTGGCGACGAGATGGGGCAGCGCTTGATGGGACAAAGCTCGTGCGATTCGGCTCGGCGGAACCCCATCCTCAGGCGCTGGTCGAAGTGAAGTTGGATGCGGTTGCGGTAACCCCAGGGCTCGCCGCTGATGGTGTGAATCACCGCGTCGTACACGAAGCCGCCTAATCGCTTCAGTGTTTCGCGCAGAATCGCCTGCTTCTGCTGCAGCTGGTATTCATAGCTCGCATGCTGATAATGGCAGCCGCCGCAGTTGGCGAAGTACTCACAGCCCGGCTGTACGCGGTGAGGCGACGCCTCAATCACTTTCGCTGCTGAGCCGCGCAACAGGTCGCCCTTTGCGCGCCGCGTCTCCACCTCCGCCAGTTCCTCCGGCAGCACAAACGGGGTCAGCACAATCTGCCCCTCATGCCGGGCCAGGGCATCGCCTCCGTACACCAGTTTTTCAAAGCGCAACAGCTTTTTAGCCGTCGTGTCCGCAGCCTTGTTTTGCGGTTGATCAGATTCCGGTTTTGACATCACTTACGATAGAAGTTTCGCCTCAATTAATCGTCGGGCAGGAGCTAAAGCGCGTCCGCCCCACCCATAAGCATGAAAGCACGAGTACTCTCCGGCGTCCAGCCCAGCGGCCAACTTCACCTCGGTAATTACCTGGGAGCCCTGAAGAATTGGGCCGAAATTCAATCCAGCTACCAGAGCATTTTCTGCATCGTCGACCTGCACGCGATCACCGTCTATCAGGATCCGGCCGAGCTGCGCTCAAAGATCCGCGACACAGCGGCGCTCTTTATCGCCTGCGGCATCGATCCGGCGCAATCGTCGATCGTCGTTCAGTCCGATATTCCGGGGCACGCTGAACTGGCTTGGCTGCTGACCTGTGT
>JBAUOG010000408.1:0-2203 GCA_049579625.1 Bryobacteraceae bacterium | reverse complement strand
CTAATACAGGCAAGGTCGGCCGAAACGATCCGTGCCCTTGCGGCAGTGGGAAGAAATACAAGAAATGTCACGGCGCATAACTGGTCCGGCACCGGGCCCGGCTCGAAGCATGGCGATAGCCCGGCGTGTTACTTGCCTGGCAGCCTTGGCACTCCTCGCGAGCGCCTTGCTGCATGCGGATGAAATGCTGCCCAAGCAGTGGAGTCTGGCGCATCGAGGCGCTGCCGGTGAAGCCGCTGTACCGGGCGATGCCGCGATCTGGAAGGAATTCGGGCTGACGGCCTCCGAATCGGCGGCATACTCCGGCGCGGGACTTAAAACAACGGTCAGTGCCTATCGTTTCAAGGATACAACTGGTGCACTCGCCGCGTGGGAGTATCTTCGGTCGGCGGACGGCAAAGGCTGCCAGCTTGCTCCGTTTTGTTCGGAGGATGCCAGTCAACTGGTGGTATTCGACGCCAATTACGTCGTGGTATTCGACGGTAAGCGCCCCAACAAGAAGCAAGTGGACGATCTGTTCCTGCAGTTGCCGGCTAAGCATGAATCCTCGTTGCCTGCCATCTTGACTTTTGTTCCCAGGGGGGATTTGGTGCCGAACTCGGCTCGCTACCTTCTCGGACCGGCGGCATTGAAGCAGTTTGCGCCGGAGTTAGCATCGGCCGAGCCGGGCTTTGAGCAAGGAGCCGAAGGGTATCTGGCCTCCTACCGGGTCGATGGCGCACCGGTCCGGCTGGTGCTGTTCGACTACCCGACTCCCGAGATGGCGCGCCTTCACTCGCTACAGTTCAAGCTGATTCCGAACGCCGTCGTGAAACGCTCTTCCGTGTTGATCGCCGTGGCGTTGGGCAGCTCAGAAACGCAAGCCGACGATCTGCTCGCGCGAGTGCAGTACGAGGCCAGGATTACCTGGAATGAGGCGCCCCCTGCGAATCAGGTGAAGATACTCTACAGCCTGTTCATCAACATCGTCATTTTGAGTGGCATTCTGGTTGCGCTCTGCACGCTGGCGGGCCTGTTCTACGCCAGCATGCGCATTTACCGTCGCCGCTATGGCGGCCTCGAATCAGAAGAGGCCATGACGACACTCCACCTGAGTTAGGGACGGACGCCAGGGTTCGTAGCTAACCCCCAATCTTCTCCAGTACAGTAGCCGGTTGGCTAAGCGGCGCCCTTCGAACAGAGGCGCGCCGCTCACCCGTTTTTCAGCGGTGCCAACCGCGAGCCTGGCCGAAAAGGTTGTATGGGTTGCCAGCCCGTCCCGGCGCTCCGGAACCCCGGTTCCGCGTTTTTTCCCACACACTTGACGAGGGCCGCCTCTGGAGGGCTTCGGCGCTCATGCCCTCCGTGGAAACTCGTTCATCCTGGCAAGTCCTTTTATAACTTGTAGATAGCCGAAATCCACAGGCGGTTTTCCACTGGTGGAAAAGCTGCTATCCACAGATTGAGGAAAAACAGGTTGCCCGATAAATGGTTTATTGGGAGCGAGTTGCGGGTCTCCAACGGGGGCGGGAAAATCGTCCTTGACTTCGACCCCCCGTGGCCCTACACTCCAATCACAAACAGGTTTTGGCGGTTGCGATGCCGTCGGATCTGATTCTCCCATCAAACGTAAAACTCGCGTAAGCGAGGCCTGGAAACAGGAAGAAAACCGCTCATTCCCCCAAATGGAATGAGCTTTTTCTTTTCCGGACCTACACCCTCACCGGCCCATTCCCCTTGGCTCAGTTGGTTTCTTCGGGCTGATTGCTGAACCCGCCGATCGGCTAGTTACCCTTCTCGCCCCGTTCCCGGGATCCATCATTCCTGTCTTCTTGGGCGAAACCCGATTTGCCCTGTTGAACGACTCGATGCCGTTCCGGTATACCCCGGGACGCCGTGAACTGGATTACCTTCGCTACCTGGGAGCCAGCAACGCGAGCGCCAAGGAAGTGGAGATCTTCGGCCTCAGCAAGTATTTAACCGATCGGTCCCGGTCGCTCTTTGAACGTTTCTACGCCGAGAATCGGGTTCTGGCGATCCGCCAGGCACTGCAAGGCGGCCTGATCGGGCTCGTCCCGACGCTCGCCTACTAGGGCGCCTATGCCTATATCCTGGTTCGGGCGCTGGCTGGCATCCGCCGTGGGCGACCTGACCCCGATGGGTCGGTGCTTTTTCCCGCTCCCGCAGCCTGAAGGAATCGCTGGTTTCCGGGCTTCGTATGTTC
>JBAUOG010000407.1:0-24327 GCA_049579625.1 Bryobacteraceae bacterium | reverse complement strand
GCCGAAGGGCATGAACAGAAACCCAGGCTGATAGTAGTGAGTCTCACTACTGTCAATCACCGTGATCCGCCAGTCTTGCGGATCCAGCGCCCGGGTGAGTTTGTTCGCCATCATCGTGCCGGCCGTGCCGCCACCCAGAATGATGAGCTTCCTCATACGCCTCCTTTGCTGACCTGCACACGCTAATCGTTCTTAAGTTGCAAGGTGGCAACCAAAGGCGGAAGTGTCTATCTCTCAATCGGGTGTGGAAGAGAAGCGGCCTTGCTTGAGCATTTGGTTCAACATATGCGCCGAATGGCGCAGGCTCCTGCCATCGCCGTGGTTTGGCGGCGACTCACCGGGACGAAGCCTTTGACTCATCCAGTGCCGGGCCTACTCGAACTCCGGAATATCGAAGGAAATCGCTTAACCCGGCATCCAGGTACTTGTCTCGGTGCAGTAGCACGGTGATCTGACGACGAAGATCGAGCCATGGCACATGCACGCGCCGGAGTTGGCCGGCCCGGATCTCCGCCACTACTGCGGATCCAGACATGCAGCCGAGACCGGCGCCCGCCATCACCGCGCGTTTGACTGCTTCGATTCCTGAGAATTCGGCGGGGATGCGGTCGACTCGAAACTTGCCTTCGATCGCGCGCTCGAAGACCGCGCGCGTGCCTGATCCCTTTTCCCGTAGCACCCAGGCCACCGCCGCCAGATCTTCAATCGTGGCCTTTCGGCCCGCGAGAGGGTGATCGGGTCCAGCCACAATCGCCAGTGGATCCTCACGCCACGGGAATGCGAGCAGAGCGTCGTCTTCCACCATTCCTTCGATCCATCCAGCATCGCTTTCAAAGCGCCGCAGCGATTCGGCCACCTGCTCCGTGTTTCCGATCGACACGTGGAAGCGGCAGTCGGGGTGGGTGCGAGCGAAACGCGAAATGATGGTCGGGAGCATGTAGTTGCCCGCAGTTAGGCTGGCATAAAGAGCCAAGTTGACGGGGTGACGGGCACCAGAGGATTCGATGTCGCGAATGCGGTCGAGCACCTCAATCGCAGGCGGCAGCAGACGCCGTCCGGCCGCGTTCAGCAGGAGCCGGCGGCCACGCCTGTCAAACAGTTTACGCTCAAGCAGGTTTTCGAGCTCTCCCAGGGCCTGGCTCGTCGCGGCTTGGGATAATCCTACGCGGGCCGCAGCCGCGGTAACGGTTTGCTCCTGGCAGATGGCAGTGAAAAGTTCAAGCTGGCGGAGTGTAATGCGCATATTGATTGGACCGAACAATTACATAGATATTATCCGTTTTATTTATTTGGATCCGGCAGCTACTCTATGGGCATGTCGTTCTTCAAGACGTCCGCGCACCTGAGCAGTGGGGTCTTGCTGTCACTTCTGGCGGCGCTGGCGGTCTGGTGGGGCGCGTCTCTCAGCTGGAACCACGGCCTGCAGCTGAGCCCATTGACGCTGGCGATCCTGGCGGGAATGCTGATGGGAAACGCCATCCCGCCCCGGTTCCTCGATGGACTGCACCCCGGCTTGCGGTTCGCACAACAAAAGATCTTGCGCTTCGGCATCATCCTGTATGGCCTTCGCCTGACTGTGTACGACGTTTTCCAACTCGGCCCGGGCGCTGTCGCGCTAGATGTCGCCGTGATTGGTTGCGTCGTGATAGCGGGTTATTGGCTTGGAACGCGGGTGTTTAAGCTCGACCCGGATACGGCCCTGCTGGTCAGCGCCGGCAGCGGAATCTGCGGAGCGGCGGCGGTCCTCGCTACCGACCGCGTTATCGACAGCGAGTCCCACAAGGCCAGCATCGCCGTGGCGACGGTGGTCGTCTTTGGAACCATCGCCATGTTTTTGTATCCCCTGCTCTATCCGTTCACCGGGTTCACGGAACGCCAGTTCGGCATCTATACCGGCGCTACCGTACACGAAGTCGCTCAAGTCGTGGCCGCTGGCCGCGCGGTCAGCCAAGCGGCTACCGATACCGCAGTAGTCACAAAGATGCTGCGGGTGTTATTGCTGGCGCCTGTTCTGCTTTTGGTGGGCCGTGTGCGGCGTTCACGAGCAGCAGGGGCCTCTCACCCAATTTCGTTTCCCTGGTTTGTCCTCTGGTTCGGGGCAGTAATCGCAGTGCAATCCCTGTACACGCCGCCTGCGAGCGTGCGGTCCGGATTGATAGAGTTCGATACTGTGTTGCTAAGCAGCGCCATGTTCGCGCTCGGTGTGGGCACGCGATGGAGTCAATTGTCGCGGGCTGGGACGCGCCCACTGCTTCTGGCAGCCGTACTGTTTGCCGGTCTTGTCGGCGGCGGATTCTTGCTGACGCGCCTGCTGATTGGGTAGCGGAGACCATCGCCGTGGATGAACGCGCATGGCCTTGGGGAATGAAAACAGCCGGTAGGACAGACTGGGGCCAGTTAGCCGATTTGGGCAAGCGCTTCCTCACGGTCGCGCCTCAGTGATCTCCCCCGCGGTTCTCCCCGCTGTCTTGTTTTTAGAACAACGGCGAAGAACGCAGGTCTATTACGCGGACCCGAAGCTTCCGTATGCGCTCCTTTACGTCGGCTCTGTGGACGCGTCAGTCGCAGCTGGCTTCTGGGGAGATTTTACAAAACTTGTCAATAGTGCCGCGGCGAGCCACGAGAGCGAGACGATGAGCACCAAGGCGTGACTGGGCTCAAAATGGGTGCGCAGGAATCCGATCACGGCTGGACCAACGAAGCCGCCTAGATTGCCAACCGCGTTGATAAGACCGACGGAGGCGGCTCGGGCAGGGCCAGCGGAGATGGAGGTGGGCAACGTCCAAAAGCCGGGCATCCAGCCGAACACGCCGCTGGCGCCGGTGAGACAGACCCACGCGAAGATTAACCAGGCTGGCTGGCCGGGAACGATGCTCAACGCAAAGAGAACGCCTCCGCAGAGCAGCGGGATACAAGCGTGGAGTTTTGGCCGGCCTGTGCGGTCGGAGGAACGGCCCGCAAACAACATGACGACGATGGCCAATCCCCAGGGAAGACACGAGGCTGCATCCGAGGCGCCGGCAGTGAGATGCAGAGTGGTCCGAACGGTGGTGGGAAGCCAGAAGATATAGCCATAGCCGGCGATGTTGATCAGACCGTACGCAATACACAGGACGATCAGATTCGGGTCACGAAGAACACGCCACCATGTTTGGCCGGACGTTGCCTGCCGCCGGGTTTCCAGATCGAGAGCATCCTGGATGGTCTGGCGTTCGCTTGGCTGCTGCCATCGGGCGACGCGCGGCGAGTCGGTGAGATACCAGAACGTCACCACACCGAAGAGAACGGCCGGAAGCCCTTGCAGGATGAAAACCCAGCGCCAGTTGCCCAACTGCAGCCACTGAATCTGGAGCATCAGCGCCGAGAGCGGCCCGCCAATGGCAAGAGAGACTGGGGCGGCGACCATGAAGCCGGCCATGGCACGCGAACGGTCGCTCTGGCGAAACCACTGGGTTAGGTAAACAACCACGCCTGGAAAGAACCCAGCTTGCGCAACTCCCAACAAAAGCCTGCCCGCGTAGAACTGATCCGGTGTACGGACGAAGCCGAAAAGCGCCGTGACCAAACCCCAGGTAATTAGAATGCAGCCAACCCAACGGCGGGCGCCCCAACGTTCCACAATCAAAGCGCCGGGGATTTGTAGCAAAAAATAGCCGACAAAGAAGATCCCCGAACCAACCCCGTAAACAGCCTCGGAAAAGCCGAGTTCCTCCGACATCGGAAAACGGACAAATGAAACGTTGGTGCGGTCGAGGTAGGCGATCACATAGAGGAGGAAGACGAAGGGAAGAATCCGGTGCGCCACTCTCCGGCGGAGGCGTTCGCTCTCGATCAGTTGATGGGCCGGGGATCGCATCGGGCTGGGCTCTGGCTGGGCAAGCCCGTACAGCGTATCACCAGTGCGACGCCGACGCGCAGCCGGCTTGGATAGACTGGTGCCGAAATGGACAACGACAAGCCTTCAAGACGCCGCAGTGAGATCTGGTTCAACGATCGGTCTGAGCCGGGCGAGACGGCGGTCTATATCGAGCGGTACACGAACTACGGCATCACGCGCGAAGAGCTGCAGGCGGGGCGGCCGGTGATCGGAATCGCCCAATCGGGCAGCGATCTAACGCCCTGCAATCGGATCCACCAAAGCCTGGTCGCAAGGGTCAAAGACGGGATTCGTGACGCCGGTGGTATCGCATTTGAATTTCCCTTGCATCCGATCCAGGAAAGTTGCCGCCGGCCCACCGCGGCCTTGGATCGCAACCTAGCTTATCTGGGGCTGGTCGAGCTCCTGTGCGGGTATCCGTTCGATGGGGTAGTGCTGATGACGGGATGCGACAAGACGACACCCGCGTGCTTGATGGCCGCGGCGACCGTGAACCTGCCTGCGATTGTTCTTTCGGGCGGCCCGATGCTCAACAGCTATGTCAATGGAAAGCTCGCTGGGTCGGGTGTGGCATTGTGGGAATCGCGTCGCCAGCTGGCAGCGGGAAAGATCGACGCGGAGCAGTTGATGCAGAACGTTTGCTCTCCCGCCTCGGTGCCGAGCGCCGGACACTGCAACAGCATGGGCACAGCGTTATCGATGAATTCGTTGGCGGAGGCTTTGGGGATGTCGCTCCCGGGCTGCGCGGCCATACCGGCGCCGCATTCAGAACGCGCCAAGATCGCCTACCTGACGGGGAAGCGGATTGTCGAGATGGTGAATGAAGATCTGACGCCGAGCCGCATCATGACGCGCGAAGCGTTTGAGAACGCGATTGTGGTGGCATCCGCGATTGGCGCTTCCACCAACTGCCCGCCAAACGTGACGGCCATTGCGCGGCACGCCGGAGTCGCGTTGGATGTGAAGGATTGGGAAACCGTCGGCCACGATGTTCCACTGCTGGCCAACATACAACCGGCGGGCGAGTTCCTCGGAGAGGACTTTCATCGCGCGGGCGGCGTGCCCTGCATTCTCGGCGAATTGATCCGGGCGGGAAGAATCCACGGCGGCGCACTCACAGCGAACGGGAAGACGATCCAGGAGAACTATGGCGACGCCCGAAGCCCCGAGCCGAACGTCATTCGACCCTATGATCAGCCGCTGATGCAAGCGGCCGGATTCATGGTGGTTTCCGGCAACCTGTTCGATTCGGCACTGGTCAAGACGTGCGTCATCAGCGAGGACTTCCGGCGGCAGTATTTGTCGACACCGGGCTCTGAGGAGTGCTTCGTGGCGAGGGCGATTGTTTTCGACGGGCCGGAAGACTACCGCCGCCGGATCGACGACCCGCAGTTGCACATTGATGAAACCTGCATGCTTGTGGTGCGTGGTGCAGGCCCCGTCGGGTATCCGGGTTCAGCCGAAGTGGTGAACATGACACCGCCAGGCAGCTTGGTGAGCCACGGCGTGAAGGTTCTGCCGTGCCTGGGCGATGGCAGACAAAGCGGGACTTCAGACAGCCCCTCCATTCTGAACGCGTCACCTGAATCCGCGGCGGGCGGCAACCTAGCCATTCTGCGTACCGGCGACATGGTCAAGGTGGATTTAAAGAACCGACGAGTTGACCTGGTGGCGAGCGACGAAGAGATCGACCAGCGGCGGGCCGCGTTGAAACCCACTGAGCTCAGGGACGACTCGCCCTGGCAGCAGATATACCGCGAAAATGTAGGGCAACTCGACACCGGAGCGTGCCTGGAGTTCGCGGTGGATTACCATGACCTGCGCAAAGTGGTGCCGCGGCACTCACATTAGCGCCTACGGAGCCTTGTGAAAGCGATCCTCATTCCTCATCCCGCGCACTTTGAGTTCACCACGGTGGACGATCCTCAGTGCGGTCCGAATGAAGTGGTGGTCCGCACTGCCTACTGCGGTCTGTGTGGCACGGATCTGGAGATCCTGCGGGGCTCCATGCCGGAGGGCTTCGCGCGTTACCCGGTAGTACCGGGGCACGAATGGACCGGCGTGATCGAAACGGTCGGGAAGAACGTGACCAACCGCCGCGCAGGCGATCGCGTCTCGGTGGAAGGCTATCTGCCTTGCGGCAAGTGCGCTCGCTGCCGTACCGGAAGCAATAACCTCTGTGTGAAGCACGAGCAGATCGGCATGACCCACAACGGCGGGTTGGCGGAGTTTGTGGCGGCCCCGGCGCGTTCGTGCCACCTCGTTGCAGACCATGTCGGACTTGATGAGGCCCTGATGGTTGAGCCCGCATCGACGGTGGTTCGTGGGATTAAGCGTGCTAATCCTCAAGCCGGCTGCCGGGCTGCGGTGATTGGCTGCGGACCTATAGGACTGATTGCCGCCAGGGTGATCACAAACTACGCCCCAGCTGCGATGCTCGGGATTGATCTGGCCGCGTCTCAGGCCCCGATGGCAACCCGCGCAGGTTTTACGCAATTCACGAATAGCCAGGATGCCAAGGAACTGAAAGAGCGCAGCGGTACGGATGGTTGGGACCTGGTGGTCAACTGCGCATTAGGCGCGAAGCCGATCGGACTGGCGTTACAGATTGTCCGGGCCGGTGGCACGGTGGTCGTCATTGGCGGAGCGCCGCATGCGCAGCAGCTGGAGATTCCGGCCAACTTGTTCGTCACCCGCGATCTGCATGTGGAGGGGTTGCTCGGCTATACGACGCAATCGTGGATTCGTACGCTGGATCTGGTTGCGGCAGGCAAGCTACGATTGGGCGACTTGATCACGCATCGAGTCCCATTGAACGAATTTGGGCGGGCTCTGGAGTTAGTGGAGTCGAGGCGGGAGCCGACCGGCAAGGTCGCCATTTCGTTTTTTGGATGAATTGCGAAAGTCTATGCGGTGGGAACGCCGACGAAGGAAACCTACCCCTCCCACGGCCAGCAACATTAGCGGTGTTAGCTCCAGCGCACTTGCCTCAGGCGCGGGACTTAATAACTCCGTATTTCCAGTAAGGGTGTAAGACGTGTTCGGCGACAACACAAAGGAACCACTCACTTCCAGCGTACCCGTCGCCGGCGAGAGATACGGTACTGGGCCGATACCCCCAATGGCGCCACTTTGGCAGAAAAAAAGCGGGCTAGGGGCCGTGGTGCATCCTGTACCCCGACCCAGACCGGGAACCAGGACGCCGTCCACGTAGGTGTTCATAATGTCGGGGCCGCCGTTGGGCGCCACATTCTCGGTCCCAGCAAATGCCGTGTTGATGAGGACGTCGACGAAGATCGTTTGAATCTGCGTGTAGGGCCCCCCACTGAACGGTGTAGAGAAGGCGTAGGTAAAGGTTTCGTTGCCGGCGGTGGTGTTAACGACACCGAAACTGAAGTCGACGGAAACGTCGGCATGCACGGCTGATGCAAAGGTACAAAGCAGAATCGCCAACAGCGTGACCCGTACGCCAGATTTGGTCATCGTCTCTCTCCGATTCCCACTAACAGGGATTCACACTCGGATCGCTAGTTCCGGGTAGTATAACGCAGGCCGGTGCGATTAAAACCAAGTAAATTGGGAGCGCGCCACCGGAAAACTTACTAGCAGCCATAAGAAGCAGTCTCTCGGGAACCGGCGCCAGCCACCCAAGCGCTTGCTCGAGAGCGCCCCTCAGAAAGCCCTCCACGATCGGCAACTTTATACATAGGTTTTCAGAACAGCTAAGCGCTTCCGCTTTGTTCCTTCAGCAGCTGGCGCACACCAGAGAGTCTTTTGCGCGCCGCGGTTGAAAGGTAATGCAGGTCGCTGCCCACAGTCAGCAACTGGCCGCCCTTGCGAACGAAGATCATGCACTCTTCCTCGCTCCAGGTAGGCAGGCCAAATGGAATGGAATGCGCCCGCGCGCGTCCGATGACCCCGTCCATCACTTCCATCACTTTGGGATGGCTGGTCTGGGCGGGCAGCCCCATGAAACTGGCCAGGTCCGAAGGCCCTATGTAGATTCCGTTGATCCCCTCCGTGCTCAGAATCTGGTCGATATTCGAGGCTGCTTCGGGGGTCTCAATCTGCACGATTAAGCTGATGTCGGAATTCGCGATGCTGATGTACTCGCTCAGGTTTTCCAGGTAGCGGCTGGCGCGAATGGGCGCGAACCCACGGATGCCGACCGGCGGATAGCGACAGAATCGGACCGCCTGCTCCGCATCGGAACGCGAGTTGATCATGGGCACGACCACACCTTGCGCGCCTAGATCAAGGGCGGTCTGAAAATGATCGAGCGCGTTGCTGGATAGCCGAACCACGGGCGTGCTGGCGCTACCTCGCAACGCGGTCAGAATGAGTCGCAGACTGTCTCTCGAGAGAGGCGCGTGTTCGGTATCGATCAAGAGCCAATCAAAACCGAGGTCCGCTGTCAATTCGACCGCATATGGGTCGACAGAACTGATCCAGCTGCCTATGGCGGGTTGGCCGCTCTCTATCAGGGTTTTAAGTCGGTTAGTCATGGTCGCCAGAACGAATGATATTCCATTGGCAGATTTGCTGGAGAGCGCCGATCGCGGCGCCGTTGAAAACCGGCCGAAATCCGCTTGCTGACGCGCGCGGTTCTGTGCTGGAGTATTCGGTGGAATAACATCGAGATGGTAATCGTCGCAACTGAAAAGAGGTAGGGCATCGTGAAACTCACGTCGGTCGTGGTGGTGGCTTGGTTGGCTCTGGGCCTGACGCCTGCGTTACGCGCACAGGCACAGGTGAAGGAACACCCTATTCCGCGACTCGTGAAGAAAGACGGCCGGTACGCTCTGTTCGTGGATGATGCGCCCTATCTGATGCTGGGCGCGCAGGTGCACAATTCGAGCGCGTGGCCTGGCATGCTTCCGAAGGTGTGGCAGGCGATGGATTATCTGAACGTCAACACGGTGGAGATGCCGGTCTACTGGGAACAGTTCGAACCGAACCAGGGGCAATATGACTACACGCTCGTGGATACTTTACTCGCCGAGGCACGCCAACATCATGTGCGGCTGGTGCTGCTGTGGTTCGGCACGTGGAAGAACGGCAGCCAGCATTACATGCCCGAGTGGATGAAGCTCGCACCGGAGCGTTATTCGCACGTGACCGACAAGAACGGGCACCCTGTGGACTCACCGTCGCCCTACGCGACAGCGTCACTCGAGTTGGACAAGAAGGCATTCGCCGCTTTCATGGGGCACCTGAAGGCGACCGATGCGCAGCGCACTGTCATTATGGTTCAGGTCGAAAATGAACCGGGGACATGGGGGAGCTTGCGCGATTACTCGCCGGCCGCTCAGAAACTGTTCGACGCGCCCGTGCCGGCAGACGTCCTCAAGGCCATGCAAGTGAAGCCCGCTTCGGGGGCGCCGAACTGGCAGGACGCCTTTGGTGACGAAGCAGAAGTCTGTTTCCATGCATGGTCGGTGGCCAAGTATGTGGGGCAGGTAGCGGCCGCGGGCAAGGCGGTCTATCCCCTTCCGCTCTATGCCAACGCGGCTTTGCGCGATCCGCTTAAGCCGGGTGCTCCTGGCACTTACGAAAGCGGCGGCCCGACTGACAATGTAATTCCAATCTGGAAAGTTGCGGCGCCCGCGCTGGATCTGGTGGCGCCCGACATCTACCAGAATGACCCCGCTGCGTATGTGAAAGTGCTGGAACTCTACCACCGGGACGACAACGCGCTGTTCATTCCAGAGACAGGCGGCCCTCTCAATGCCCGTTTCTTTTTCACCGCGCTTGGTCTGCAGGCCATCGGTTTCTCGCCTTTCGGCATGGATTCAAACGGCACCCGCAACGCTGCTGGGGATGCCAAAGCACAAGAGGAATTCCTGAATCCGTGGGCGATGAACTACCGGCTGATGGGCCCGATGCAGCGGGAAATCGCCCGCCTCAATTTTGAAGGAAAGCTGCAAGCAGTCGCCGAGGAAAAGGGTAAGGTAACGCAGACGCTGGCGTTTGGATCGTGGAACGTATTGGTTTCGTATGGTGCGCGCCGCAACAACGAGCCGGTAGGAAATGCGGGGCCGACGGGGCGGGCTTTGGTAGCTCAGCTAAACGACAATGAGTTTTTGGTAACTGGGTTTTTCTGTCGGGTCGACTTCCGGCCTGCCAGCGCTGACAAATACCGGCAGTTTCTGCGGGTTGAAGAGGGAACATATGAGAACGGAGCGTTCAAGTTCCTGCGGATCTGGAATGGCGATGAGACCGACTGGGGGTTGAATTTTGCTGGAGAACCGCTGGTCCTGAGTGTGTCTGTAGCCGTGTATTGACGTTAGGCTGCAGCACGCAGCGCTATCAAAATTCGTCGTTTTTGGGCACAATGAAGCTAGATCATCTTCAGCTTTGAGAAACTCCGTGAATCAGTATGAGCAGATTCGGATTTTGATTTGACGTGCCATATGGCGCTGCGCACGCTTGTTCTTGCCATTGCAATTCCAGTTGTGTGCCTCGCACAGAGCGTCACTTTGGAACTCGCCTCCGGTGTGGCGAGTCCAGGCACGGCTGTGACCCTGCCCCTGACCCTAGACGAAGCGGGGATCGGCCCGGCTTCCCTCCAGTGGACTCTTGAGTACGCTCAGGCCGATTTCTCCCTGGTGTCGGTTACCCTGGGCCCGGCGGCTACTGAGTCGGGAAAGACGGTCAATTGCGCCCAGACAACCGGAGCCACAAAGTGCGTGCTATGGAGCATGGATGCGGCACCATTAGGCAGCGGAGTTATTGCCAACGTTAGCCTGACCGCGTCGGCGTCCACGTTTGCCAATTCCTCCGGGATTCAGGTGGTAAACTGCCTCGCGGCGAATGAGGCAGGAAACGCACTTCCTGTATTCGGACTAGGTGGTGGAGTGACATTAATGCGCCTGATCACCGCGAGTCCAAATCCGATCCCGGTGCCCGCGGGTGTTGCGCTTGGCCAGACGACTGTCTCTTGGAACGCGCCTGACTCCAGCAGCGTAGAAGTCCACGTCGGGAGTGCCACTGGACCACTCCTCGCAGAAGGTGGATCCACTGGGTCCGGGCAAACGGGCGACTGGGTAAGCGATGGCACGGTGTTTGTGCTGGTAGATGGAACAACTCACGCGATGCTGGGCGCCACCTCGGTGGCATTGGCCCCCCCTACAATTAGCGCGAGTCCCAATCCGATCCCGGTGGCTACCGGCGCATCACTTGGGCAGACGATGATCACTTGGAACGCGCCCGAATCCAGCAGCCTGGAAGTCCACATCGGGAGCGCCACTGGACCGCTCTTTGCAGGCGGCGGAGCAACGGGCTCTGAGCAGACGGGCCTCTGGGCAACCGACGGCATGGTTTTTGTACTGATAGACGCCATAACACATGCAGTGCTGGCAACCACCACTGTGACACTGGCCCAACCCTAGACTAATCCAGCGATTGGCTGGCTCAACGGCTAGTCAAGCACCCAGACGCTAGGTGGGGGACACGGGCTCGTTCGGTTCTGCTTCGTTCTCTAGTGCGCCATCGACGTGAGTGATCATCAATGCACTTCGGCGAAGCGCTCCGGGACTACGCGACTCGCGCCACTGCATGTAGGCAAAGCCGCCGACGAGTGCAACGAGAAACAGGTAAGGCGTCAGGTTGTAAGGCCAGGTGGGTTCCGGGTACACGGTGACAAACAGGACGGGCACCAGTGCCAAGGTCGCAATCCACGGGGCCACGACGTGTTGCCAGACCGTGAATGCGGCTCGCTGTTCCCGGCGCATGTAGCGCGTTAAGGCGAGGTTTGCCATCCCATAAAGAACAATGGCCGCAAGCGTTGTAATAGTTTCCAGAAAACCGAAGATGGTATCCGGCTGTAGCAAGAAGCCCACCAGGAAAATTGCCGCCAGGCCCGATAGCTGAAAAAACGCGATCGAAAACGTCGGTGTCTGGTGGGTGGGATGGATACGTCCGAATGGAGCAGGCAGCGTGCCCGCCCGGCCCATCGTATACATTACGCGCGACCCGGAATTGGTGCAAGCCAGACCGACGCCTACGGCGCTGTTGACGATCGCGAGAACTACGAACCACCAGCCGGCTCCCCACAACCGCTGGCCCAGAACGTAATACGGGTTGGGATCGGCGGCGAAGGCGGCCATGTCGCCCGTGCCCCAACCGATTGCGCTGGCGTAGGACGTAAAGATAAAGAAGATACCAATGCTCCCCAGGGAAAGCATGATCGCCTGGCCGATAAACTTGCTGGGAAGACGGGCTTCCTGTGCCATCGGCGCAGGAGCTTCGAAGCCGCTCAGTGCGAGCAGCGAGAACACCATCCCTGCCAAGATGCCGCCGAAATGATGGGGCGAGGAGGAAGGCTTTAGCGGCGCAAGGTATGTGGAACCCGGTCCCGGATGGATTAGGAACGTGATCGCCAGCACTAGCATAATGAGCAATTCGAGGCCGCCTAGCAGCGCGGTAATGCGCGCCGACAGTTGGATGCCATGGTGAGTGAGCGCCCAGATCAGTGCGGCTATCGCCAGTACAATAATCCACCAGGGGATGTTCACATTGAACTTCGTTCTGAGCATGTCGGAGAGTAGATAACCAAGGAACCCCGTGCATCCGGCGGTGCCGAGGATCTCATAGATGATGTAGCTCCAAGTCGCCATAAAGCCGCTGCGACTCCCGAGTCCACGAGTTGCAAACGAGTAGTAGCCGCCGCTAGACGGCATGTAGCGGGAAAACTGGGCCACGGTGTTTCCGATAAAGAAGCACACGATTGTGGAGAGCAGGAACGAAATCGGCATATCCGGTCCCGCCTTGAGGGCGATGATCGGAAAAGTGAACACGACATTGGTCGCCGGCGCGATATGCGTGACACCCTGGAACACCAGTTCCGCGAGACCGAGCGAATTGCGTCGAAGCTGAGGCTCCGCAGTATGGTGGGTGTTCTCTATGGGCAATTGGAGGCCTTCAGTAAACAATACACGGTGAGTGCCTTTCCCTTGATTCTCACGGTGTTACGATGAGAATTCTGTTGGCAGCCTAGACCCCGGCGCGTAGGACCTCCAGCCGCGGGCGACCACTCGGAAACGAAGGAAATCTCCTTACCCCAAATGGGCATTTGTCTATGACCTCGTATACCTTGCCTGATGCTCTCGGTCACTTTGGCCTTTACGGTGGACGCTATGTCCCTGAAGTCTTAATGTCGCCGCTGGAGGACCTGGAGCAGGCTTATTACGAGGCCCGGCGCGATCCCTCCTTTGAGAAAGAACTGGCCGGGCTGCTGCACCATTATGCGGGCCGGCCGACGCCGCTGTATTTCGCAAAACGCCTGACGGAGCAACTGGGCGGCGCCGCCATCTGGCTGAAGCGCGAAGACCTGTTGCACACCGGTGCGCACAAGATCAACAACTGCCTGGGGCAGGTGCTGCTGGCCCGGCGCATGGGGAAGAAGCGTATCGTCGCCGAGACCGGCGCAGGCCAGCATGGGGTGGCTACCGCAACGGTGTGCGCTCTGTTCGGCATGGACTGCGTCGTTTACATGGGCGATGAAGACATGCGTCGCCAACGGCTGAACGTGTTTCGCATGCGGCTGCTGGGAGCACAAGTGGTGGGCGTCGCCAATGGCAGCGCCACGCTGAAAGATGCCATCAGCGAAGCCATGCGCGACTGGGTGACGAACGTGGATTCGACCCACTACCTGCTGGGCTCCGCGTTGGGACCACATCCGTACCCGATGATGGTGCGCGATTTTCATAAGGTGATTGGCGAGGAAGTGCGTTGCCAAGCCACCGATCAGATTGGATGCTTTCCCGATACCTTGATCGCGTGCGTGGGCGGCGGCAGTAACGCGATCGGACTGTTCTATCCATTTGTGAACGAATCAAACGTACGGATGATTGGGGTCGAGGCCGGGGGACGCGGCGAGGCGCTCGGTGAGCATGCGGCACGGTTCAGCGGCGGAGCTCCGGGGGTGCTGCATGGCGCGTTTAGTTATCTGTTGCAAGACGAGGAAGGGCAAGTCGGCCTGACGCATTCAATATCCGCGGGACTCGACTATGCCCTGATCGGGCCGGAGCATGCATGGCTGCACGACCGGAAGCGGGCCGAGTATGTTTCCGTGGATGATGCCGAGGCCTTGCGCGCAGCGCAACGGCTGGCGCGGACGGAGGGAATCATTCCAGCGCTGGAATCGGCGCATGCCGTCGCGGAAGCCATCCGGCGCGCGCCTTCCGAACCTGGGCGGACTTACGTGGTGAATCTTTCCGGACGTGGCGATAAGGACACGGACATCTACCGCGAAAACTTGCCGGAGCTCGAAGGTTGATGGCCGCACAAACACTCACTCGCATCGGACACCTTTTTGAGCGGAGCCGGAAGAGCGGAAAGAAGGCGTTCATTGCTTACGTCACCGCGGGCGACCCGCACCCCGATCAGACAACGGCGATCGTGCTGGCGTTGGAACGGGGCGGCGCCGATCTGATTGAACTCGGCGTTCCCTTCTCCGATCCCATTGCCGATGGTCCCGTGATTCAGCGGGCTTCGGATCGCGCGCTGCGTGCGGGCACGAATCTGAACAAGCTGCTGGAAAGCGTACGCGAGATTCGGCGTGTGTCCCAGATTCCACTGCTGCTGTTCAGCTACATGAATCCGCTGCTGCGCTATGGCTTTGAGAGGCTCGCGCGCGATGCCTCCCAAGCGGGCATTGACGGGGTATTGCTGACGGACCTGAGCGTCGAGGAAGCAGACGAACCGGTGCGGCGGCTGCGCGAGCAGGGCTTGGACACCGTGTTTCTGGTCGCTCCAACAAGCAGCGATCGGCGGCTGGATCTGGTGTCACGGCATTCGTCGGGCTTCATCTATCTGGTCTCGAGAACCGGCGTCACAGGCGAGCAGGCTTCGGTATCGGACGCAGTGGCGCTTTTGATAGAGCGCACGCGGAAGCACACCAGTCTTCCGCTTGCGGTAGGATTCGGGATCAGCACGCCGCGGCAGGTAGCCGAGGTGGCGCAGCTGGCGGATGCCGTGGTAGTAGGAAGCGCTATCGTAAAGACCATAGAAAAGAACGCCGCATTGCCTGGCATCACGCCTCAAACGCTGACGGCTGAAGTTGAGCGCTTCGTTCGCGAACTTACAGCGCCGCTGCAGCGGGACGACGCGGCCATCAGCGGCGCGGCGAAAGGCTCGGCCTGAGGAGAAATGCGCACGTACACCTTGGAAGATCTGACTCGGTGCCGTGAGCTAATCGACGAAGTGGACCGCCGTCTACTCGATTTGCTTAATGAGCGTACCGCCGTGGTGGAAGAAATCGGGCGGATCAAGCAAGTGCTGCACTTGGCGATTTACGAGCCCAAGCGCGAGGACCAGGTTTTCCAGAATGTCTTGACGCACAATCAGGGGCCGCTGCCGGCGGCCGCCGTGCAACGTATCTTTGAGCGCGTGATTGACGAGATGCGCACGGTGCAGAAGCTGAAGATGGTGGCTGAACCGGAAAACGACGGCACGGGGCTGTAAGCCGGGCCGGACGCAGCCGTCCGGCTCCGAAACGGAGAGCGGAGCGAGTCTGGGACGGTCTGGGACCCGCCCCACGATGCTAGGGAGGATTTCAAAGAATGTTAGTTGTCATGCAGGAAGGCGCGCCCGAAGTGCAGATTCAGGGCGTGATTGACCGCTTGGTCGAAATGGGGTTCACGGTGCACCGCTCGACGGGCGTGTTGCACACCGTGCTGGGCGGCGTGGGTCCGGTGGAGCACTTTGAACCCGCCGATTTCGAGGTGATGGAGGGCGTCAAAGAAGCCCACCGCATCGTTTCTCCGTACAAGCTGGCGAGCAAGCATTTCAAGCCCGGTGGCACGGTTATCCAGGTAGGTTCTGTCGAGATCGGCGGCCCACACGTAGTGACGATGGCGGGGCCGTGCAGCGTCGAGAACGAATACCAAATTGAGCGTGCGGCCGAAATCGCGGTTAAAGCCGGCGCACAAATGATTCGCGGCGGCGCGTTCAAGCCGCGCAGTTCGCCGTATAGTTTTCAGGGAATGGGGGAAGAAGGCCTGAAGCTGATGCGACGAGCGGCCGACCGGCATGGGCTGAAGGTGATCAGCGAGGTGATGGATCAGACCCAGATCCCGCTGCTGGTGGAATACTCAGACGTTCTGCAGGTGGGAGCGCGCAACATGCAGAATTTCAATCTGCTGCGCGAACTAGGCAAGCTACGCAAGCCGGTGCTCGTCAAGCGTGGAATTGCCGCGACGATTGAAGAGCTGCTACTCTCCGCTGAATACGTGCTCTCGGGCGGCAACTACCAGGTGATCCTCTGCGAACGCGGTATTCGTACCTTTGAGACATACACGCGGAACACCATGGATATCTCGGCTATCCCGGTTCTGAAGCGGCTGACGCATTTGCCGATTGTGGCCGACCCATCGCACGGCACCGGCAAGCGAGACTTTGTGGTGCCCATGGCGCGAGCGGCGGTAGCTGCCGGAGCCGATGGGTTGCTGGTAGAGGTCCATCACGATCCCGAGCATGCGATGAGCGACGGGGCGCAGACCCTGCGGCCCGAACAGTTCCAGGACATGATGACGCAGGTGCGCGCCATTGCCCATGCCATCGGACGTACCGCCTGACGCCGCCTGACAACATAAGGACCCGGGCATGATAAACACGGTTGCGATTGTCGGCGTCGGACTGATTGGCGGCTCTTTCGGACTCTCTTTACGGAAGGTGGGCTTTGCGGGCGAGATTCTTGGGGTCAGTTCTCCAGGGGCTACCAGCGCAGGCCTGCGGGCAGGCGCCATCTCCTCCTCCGGTACTCTTGCGGAAGCTGCGGCGCGCGCCGACGTCCTCTACTTGGCGCAGCCGATTGACCGGATTCTAGTCACGATCGAGCGCCTGGGCGGGCTACTGGCCAAGCAGCGGCGCTCAGCCGGCGTGCTTGTGACCGATGCGGGCAGCACCAAGGCGGCCATTGTCGCCAAGGCCAAAGCGGCGCTTCCCGCGCACAGTTTCCTTGGAGGGCATCCGATGGCCGGCAAAGAGAAGAGCGGCGTCGAAGTTTCGGATGCAGACCTATTCGTCGGGCGACCTTATGTGCTGACTCCGTCGCCCGGATTCGACAATCCCCTGGCTGAGGAGTTCCGCGGCTGGATCGGGCGCACTGGCGCCCGGCTGGTTGAAATGACGCCAGAGGAGCACGATGCGGTGGTGGCCCTGACATCCCACCTACCGCAACTGATCTCAACCACACTGGCGCTAACCCTGGCGGCGCATCCGAATCCGTATATCGCTCAGGTCCATGGCTCTGGCTTGCTGGATATGACCCGGCTGGCGATGAGTTCGGCGGACCTCTGGGAGAGCATCATTTCGACCAATCAGAGCGACATTTTGCATGCCCTGGACGACTTTTCCGAGCGTCTCCGTATGGTACGAAAGGCAGTTTTGGCGGGCGATATTAGTACTTCGTTTGTTGAGGCGCGTACACTCAGCAGCGAACTGAGGCGGCTATCTAGTTGATTCTACTATAAAACGACTCTTTCTTGAATTGCTTCGATTTTTCTCTATCAAAAAGTACTAGGACTGCATATAATCAGGTAGAATTCGCAGGATATAGAGGTTAAGTCTAATGGGTACCTTGATGCAGGCGGTCCATTCTTCTCTGTTGCTCTCGCCAGAGGTTACGAGGTTGACGTCGGTACGAAGGTTTAACTGCCTTTTCTCACAAGGGCAGCCCGCGGAAGCAATGTTCATTATTGAGGAAGGCCTGGTTAAACAGACCAGGACCAACCGAGGTGGAGACCGCATCATTTTAGCGATGTGTGGGCCGGGTGACATTGTGGGCGAGGAGGCGTTGGGTGGCGCTGCCAGCACCTACGCCGCCGACGCCGAAGTCTTGACTCCCGCCACTTTGTATCGGATCCCTCGGGAGACGCTGAGCCGGATGGTTCATCAGGATCTGGAGTTCGCGAGTCTACTGATCGATTTTCTCTTGAAGCGGCGCCAGATGCTGGCGGAGAAGGTCGAGTTGCTGTGCCTGCACGACGTTGAGTATAGAATCCTGTTCTACCTCGCGGAACTATCCAACCTGGTGCGGCCCGCCACCGACTCAACCGGCTATCATGTGCCCATTACGCAATCTGAGCTGGCAGATCTCATCGGCGCCACGCGCGAGACAACGTCCACGACCCTCAATCAACTGGAGAAGCGCGGGCTGTTGAAGCTTTCGCGCCGGTTGCTGACCATCCCGTCACCTGGGCTACTGCGTAGCGCTACGGCGCAGATGCAGGGCGCCGCCACGGCGAAGGCCGGTTAAGCTTCCGCCCCGCGACGGCTGGTCACAACCTCAATAGCGCGATCGAGCACCCGTTGAAAGAGTTCCGGCTCCCCACCGCAGGCTTCGGCGTATTTACGCCCTGCTTCAGCGACCCGCAGCCGCAGAGCGTTGTCATCCCAGGCGCGCCGGATCATGTCTGCCAGAGCGGCGGGGTCTTCTGGCGACACCATTAACGCTTGGTCCGTGAGGACATCGCTTGAGCCCGGGCCTGTGCTCACAATGACGCACTTTCCCATCAGCATCGAGTTCAAGTAGGTGCCAATGCCCGATGGACAAATCCTTGCGCTGAGAATTGGCAGCACTACCAGGCGTGCCTTTTCCGTGATGTCAATCAGGGTCTCCGCACTTCCGTCGTCTTCGAGCAGGCGAACATTTGAAGGCAGCGCCTCTAACGGCCAGGTGAAGCGACTGGAGTGGGTGGCAAGCCCCTGGAAATCGGGTTTAGGAATTGCCGCTGGTAGATCGGGGAGTTTGCTCATGGCCGCAAAGAATGTATCGTAGTCACGCTCCGACCTGCCAAAGCAGAGAATATAGTCGCCTTCGGGGTCAACTTTGTACTGGTAACGATAACGGATGTTGGCCTTGAATGGAAGGTAGGAGATGCGATCCTCGGGAATCCCGAAGTACTTCACCAGGCCATCGAATGTTTTGAAATGAACGGAGTAATGATCCACCCTGGAAAGCAGAAACCGCTTGACGCCAGCCGTCAGGCGGGACCGCCAGTGCATGGGACGGCGAAGGACAATGTCGTTCACAACCAGCGGCCGGCGCAAGAAGGGCAATAGGAAATACAGAAGACTGAGCTTATAGGTGAGCGAAACATCGCAATTCACCAAAACGAAATCGCATTTTTGCGAGAGTCGTAGAAAATCCCAAGCGGACCTCAGGATTATGGCTTGGCCTGTAGCGCCGGAGGTCGTTTTCCACTGTTCGGGAAAGCGGTCGAAATTGGTCAGGATGAGCATCCGCAGCCGGCAGGCAGCTTCGTGAGTAGTGTAACAACCCCGATAGTTTTGCTTGATGGAGAGAAGCTGAATCTGCTAAAGTACAGAGCAGATTTTCTGATGCCAGCTGGGTGTATTCCTATAGAGCCTGAAGCGATATGTGGAGGGCTCATTGCCTCCTGTGTCGTCCTTCCGCCGAACGGGTGCGCGTCTTTTGCATCAGAGGAGTGCAAAAAATCAGGAGATGTTAATGAGAGAAAAAGGTGTTGTGAAATGGTTTAACGCCGCCAAGGGCTATGGCTTCATCCAGCGTTCCAATGGGGATGATGTCTTTGTTCACTTCTCGGCGATCCAAATGTCCGGATATCGGACGCTCGAGGAAGGCTCGGAGGTTGAGTTCGAGGTGAAGAAGGGTCCCAAGGGCCTGCAAGCCGAGAACGTTGGGCGTCCGTAAGACTGCACAGCGTAGACTTGAGCCGCAGCGCCGCAAAGCAGTAAGCGAACCGAATCAGCAAGAGTGGCGTTTCACTTCTCCCGGCGGATGTTTCATCTAGAGAACGACGTCGACTCGAGCAAGGAAACGCCACACAAACGACCTTGCCGCCCGCTACCGCTCCGCAACCTACGATTCTCCGCATGAAACCGTCGCGCCCTGCAAGAAACCAGGGTCTAGTGGTACGAATTGTCTGCAACACAAGGTTGCCCTGAAACGGTGGGTCCGCTACGCTGGAGCTTTCCCAACCTGCGAGTCGAATCCAATTCATGCCATCCGCAATCAATGTGGTGCTCAACCGTATTAAGTCCGCGCCTGCCGTAGCCGCTGCTATCGAACGGCTTCCCCGGTCTTTTAAATCGCGTATGCGCCGGGCGGTGGATCGCGGCACGAAGCCGTCCACTCTTCAACAAGTGTTGGCGCAAACCTCGCAGACGAACGATTTACTGGCGCGGCTGCTATACGAACAGGCGCTGGCGAGCCCCCGGTTTCAAGAATCGAGACGGCTCCTGAAACACGGTTTCAAAGTGTATTCGCAACATGACGAAGACGGGATCATCGAAGAAATCTTCCGGCGGATTGGCACGACGGACCGGTTCTTTGTTGAGTTCGGCGTGGGAGATGGACTCGAGAATTGCACCGCGTACTGCTTGCTCAAGGAGTGGAGCGGCACGTGGGTTGATGGAAGCGCCTTCTGTTACGACGGCATTCTCAAGAACCTCAACTTTCTCATCCAGGCTAAGCGACTGCGGGCCAAGTACAGCTTCATCACCGCCGAGAATATTGAGGATCTGTTCCGTGAACTGGAAGTGCCGGCGGAATTCGATTTTCTCAGCATCGATATCGACCGGAACGATTATTGGGTCTGGAAGGCGATTTCGTCATACCGGCCGAGGGTAGTAGCCATCGAATACAACGCCAGCTTCAAGCAGAGCGTGGCGTGCACTGTCCCATACAGCCCCACGGCTATCTGGGACCAAACAAATTGCTTCGGTAGCAGCCTGAAAGCGCTCGAGTACTTGGGCCGGGAGAAGGGTTATACGCTGGTAGGCTGCAACTACACAGGCGTGACGGCATTCTTCGTGCGAGACGAATTGGTGCAGGATCGCTTCCTGGCGCCCTTTACCTCCGAGAATCACTACGAGCCGCCTCGGTACTTCGTGCGGATGCCGAACGGGCATCAGGCGAGTTTTGGACCGGTAGTTCACGTGCAGCCGCCCGCAAACGAAGGTTGAGACGCCGGCGGGTGGCCGTTGCCGGAACCGGCCGGCAGGATGCCAGCTTGCCCCCGCAGGATCGACAGTGGCCTTGCCATTTTCGGGGCAGCGGTCAGGTAGTCAGCTTCCTCAACAAGGAAACAGCCGAGCGGATGTCGGCCGCACGTTTCACCGCATCGGGCTCCTCACGTTCAATACTCAATATGCCCCGGTAGCCGAGCTCCTTTAGCTTGGCAATGAATGCAGGTATGCCCACGCTACCCTCCCCAAGCCGACGTTCCTTACCGAGGGCGTTCGGCTGGTCGACAGGCGGCCAATCACCATCCTTGCAATGCACGGAGACAATGTGTGGCGCCAGGACATCCAGCGCTTCCAAAGGGTCGCCGGTTCCGTACAGAATCAGGTTCGCGGGATCGAAGTTGATCTTCAAGTTCTTGCGGTTTACGTCAAAGAGAAAACGCAACAGCACGGCCGGCGGTTCCTGGCCCGTTTCCAGGGCAAAGGTCTGATTGTTCCCCGCACAGTGGTCGCAGACTTCGCGCACCACGTCGACGATCTCGGGATAGGCAGGATCCTTGGGGTCTTCCGGCACGAAGCCCACATGACAGGCGATGCTCTCGACGCTCAACTGGGCCGCGAAGTCGGAGATATATTTCGTACGAGCCACCCGCTGCGTCCGCGTGCGGGGCGGAACAAAGCCTACCGTGCGCAACACGGTTGGGACGTCGGTGTACATTTCACCCAGATAACTACAGACAAGGGTCGCCAGCGCGAAGCGCTCCATGCGCAGGGTCTCCAGCCACTTGCCGGTATTGCCACCGATGGAATACTCGCCCGGAATGCCCAATTGACCGCAGCGGACGCCGAAGGCCTTGACTTGACGGATAGTCTCCTCCGGTTCATCGTGCGCCCAGAACATAACACCAATTTCGAGCTCCCCTAGATGCTGCATGGCAGCTTTGTTCCTCCTTGTCTTCGAGATTCCTTGAGCAGAAGGGCGAGTTTGACGGCTCTGGCCGATTCGAGAGGCAAACACTCTACGGGGCGGCTGCCGGACCGGCAGCAGTCGATGAAGTACGAAAGCTCCGCCTGGTAGGCGTCGCCGGGAGGCGAGGCGATGCTGCGCCATTCTCCGCTTGTCTTCTCACGCAACACACTATCCTTCAGCTCCAATCCGGTGGAGTCCATGGCAACGCGGAAGCCCATGGAAAACGGTTCGCCTGCCGGATACCAGCCGCCGTGGATCGAAACGACGCTTCCGTCGCGGTAACGAAGCGATGCGCCCAGCGTGTCAACCGGGCCCAGGCTGCCTGCCGAGACAGAATCGGGAAGTCCAAACAGGTGCAACGCCTGATCGATGTCATGCGCCAATAAATCGAGAACGGCGCCGCCGCTGCGGGATTCATCCGACAGCCATGCACTCCAGTCGGGCAACCCACAGCGGCGCGAAAATACAGCCTCGCGAACCGGGCCGTTAACGCCGGATTGAAGAAGTTTACGCAGCGCAATATACTCGGGCCAAAAACGGAGCACCTGCGCCACCATTAACACCTGTTTCGAGCGGCCCGCGGCCCCAAGGATGGCATCGCACTGAGCACCGTCGAGAGCCATTGGCTTTTCAACCAGGACATGTTTCCCGGCTTCGAGCGCAAGCACAGTGGCTTCCAGATGGAGATAAGTCGGGAGACAGATGTCCACCGCATCGACAGAGGGGTCTTCGAGCAGGTCATGCCAATCGGCGAATTTGCTGACGGCCGAAAAATCGAAGACGCCGGCTTCGCGCCCGAGATTGCCACCCGCACCGCTGAGGTCGCCTTCCAACGCTTTGCGGTTCTTGGATGAGACGGCAGCTATTTCCACGCCGTCAATTCCCCGGAAAGCATTCAGGTGGGTTGCACCCATGAAGCCGAGGCCAATGACGCCAACCCTCACGAGGCCATGGTAGCAAGCGAAATATCCGGCGCTCGCAGAAGGAAGACTACCGAATCGCCTACACTAAGTAATTCATGGGTCACCATCGATATGCACTCATCATGGCGGGCGGTCGGGGCACGCGTTTCTGGCCGCGCAGCCGGAAGCGAAGCGCAAAGCAAGTCCTTCGTTTTTTCGGCGAGCGGTCTCTGATCCAGCAGGCCGTGGATCGATTAGAAGGCGTCATTCCGCCGGAAAACATCTGGGTTATCACGAACGACTACCTGCAGGGCGAAATCCAGAGGCAACTCCCGGATGTTCCGAAACAGCAGATCATTGCCGAACCTGCGCAGCGCAATACGGCGCCCTGTATCGGTCTGGCGGCTCAGATTCTAGCCGGGCTGGATCCCGATGCCGTCATGGGTGTGTTTCCTGCGGACCATCTCATCTTGAAAGAGACACGCTTTCGAACCTTCGTCAAAGCTGCCTACAAGGGAGCGGAGCGCGACGAAGTTGTCGTACTGGGCATTCAGCCTCGTTGGGCGGAAACGGGCTACGGGTATATCGAATTCGGCAAAAAGGTCGAAATCGGCGGACCTCTTCCGCAAAAGGTGAAGAGCTTTCGCGAAAAACCGGATGAGAGGACGGCCCGAAAGTTCGTTGCCTCCGGGAATTTTTTCTGGAACGCCGGTATGTTCTTCTGGCGGGCATCCACCGTACTTGAGCTGTTGCGCCGCCATCAACCGAAGACGGCGACGTTACTAGCCGGGCTGCCGGAATTCGACAACAAACAGTTCGGCGTGAAGCTCGCCGCGGCCTACCCGCTTTGCGAGAACATTTCTGTGGATTACGCCATCATCGAACAGGCCGAAACGGTATCGGGCATCGCGCTCGACGACATTGGCTGGAACGATGTCGGCAGTTGGGAAGCTGTCTATGGGATCTCCAAGAAGGATGCGAACCGCAATGCGTCGCAGGGGGATCTCATCGTGGAAGACGCAACCGGAAACTATGTAGACGCGCAAAAGACGGTTGCGCTGGTGGGCGTGAAAAACCTGATCGTGGTTGATACACCCGATGCGCTGCTGGTTGCCAGCCGCGATCGAGCGCAAGACGTCAGCAAGCTTGTGAAGGCACTCGACGCGCAGAGACGCGACGAGCTCCTGTAGCGAGCGATAAAACAGGTGAAACAGGATTAATGGGCCCTCACTGCTTTCGGCGGGAAAGGGACGTCCAAGCCGCCAAGGATCAAAACATCTCCCTTGTACTCAACAACCTGAAGTGCAATCTCAGAAGCCGTACCTTAATATGTGTTTAAATCGTGGAGACTTGTTAATGAGCGTTCACACCGTGTTAACAGTTGATGAGTTCTCGAAACTACCAGAACCGAAAGAAGGTCACATTGAGTTGCATCACGGAGAGGTTCTTCTGGTGTCGCCGCCGAAACGTGGTCATCAACGTATTCAGCGAAGACTCTCAGCATTGATCACAGGCCTGACCCAAGGTGTGGTCGAAATGGAAATGGCCTTCCGTCCATTACCGGACTATGAGGTCTGGCAAGCGGACATCGGGTACATTTCGCTAGACAGAGAGCTAGCTACTCC
>JBAUOG010000406.1:0-1848 GCA_049579625.1 Bryobacteraceae bacterium | reverse complement strand
GGCTCGAAGAGCCAGCGCCAAGCGGGCGATGGCTTTCTGCAGTTCTTCAGGAGTAAAAGCGCTAAAGCCAAATACCACGCCGGGACGCATCAAACCGGTTGTTCCGTAAGCCCCCAGCGGAGTGAGATCCAAGCCCGACGCTGCGGCAGCGGACGTGACCTCTTCTTCTTCCCAACTACGGCACAGCCACGCGACGGTGTTGAGGCCGGCTTGCCCGGTTTCGATCTCGAAAATGTCGGGGAGATCGCGCTGGACGGCTTGGCGCAACGCCGCCAGCCGCCTTTGATATACCTGCTTTACGCGGCTGACGTGGTGCGCCAGGTGGCCCTCCGTGATAAAGAGCGCCAGCGTCGCTTGATCCACCAGCGGGCCGTAGCCGCCGGCGATGGCGTTCGCCTTCACGAACGATCCCACTTGGGTTGCCGGTAGGACCAGGTATCCGATTCGCAGAGTGGGGAAGAGAAGGCTGCTGGTACTGCCTACGTAAATCGCTCGGCCGTGGCGATCCAGACTGAGAAGGCTCAGGGGAGGCCGTCCGTCATAGCGAAGTTCGCTATCGTAATCGTCCTCGACAACCCAAGCCCTGTGTTTGACAGCGAAATCCAGCATGCCCAAACGACGACGCGACGTCATCGTGAAGCCCAGCGGGAATTGATGGGCCGGAGTGGTGTAGACAAGCACGGGCGTGTTGTGACGGCGCGCCGCCGGTGTGATGGCGCCTTCTTCGTCGACGAGCAGAGGAGCCACCCGGGCACCGGCGTCCAGGAACGCCGCCTTCGCACCGAAGTAACCGGGTTCCTCGATCGCCACGACATCACCGGGCGATGCCAGGACACTGCCGATTAGCCGCAGAGCGGTTTGCGCTCCGGCGGTAACCACGATTTGGTCCGCGGTACAGCGGATATCGCGCGCCTCCCGCAGATATCCGGCGAGGGCCTCGCGAAGCGGGAAATAGCCCGCTGGATCGCCAGCGTTCAGCAGCTGAGCCCCACCTTCGCGAAGAGCCCTCGCCCGCAGACGTTCCCAGGTCTCCAGCGGAAATTCCCGCGAGTCAGGTGCTCCTGTTCGAAATGGCCGTGGCGGCCCGGGACGGTAGAGCTTGCTCAGAGGAAGCTCGGCCAGGATAGAGGCCCGGGTTGGGAGGTGGAGCGTCTCGTCCGGCTTGGCGGACGAGAGGGGCGCCTGCGGAACCGGTGACGTTGGGGGTGTCGGTGACGCTACAGAACCAGGGTCGACAATCCCCACCGTCGACACTGGCGGTGCTGAGGCTCGCTCCGCGACATAGACACCGGAGCCGGGCTTCGCCAGCAGGTGTCCATCGGCGATGAGCTGGTGAAAGGCGGCCAAGACCGTATTCCGCGAAACGCAGACATCCTTCATTAGCACGCGTGCCGCAGGTAGCCGGGCGCCGGCGGCGAGCGTTCCATCCAAGACTCGCTGGCGTACCACCTCATACAGTTGCCGGTAGAGCGGCATCCCGGATGCCCAGTCCAGTTTCACGGTCGTTAAGTCAGCGACTGTATCGCGAGTTCTCATTGTGGCCCGTCCTCTAGAGGCCGTCTTCTTTTCACTCCCTCACTATCGGGAATATGCAACGCATTACAAACAAACACAGGCGCTTCCGAGCCGCGACCGTAAGGGAGTCTCCATGGCCCGGCGGGCCACTAAACCGGATGAAGACGCGAGTTTCTCCAGCACAGATCTCAGCATGAGCGCAGGAATGCACACCCTCAATGATGAAAGAGGTTGCGGCATGTTCATCCGAACGGCGCGCTCCTCAGCTCATCGGGGACACCCCGGACTGATGTCATGCTCACTTCCAGCGTCTCAAAGCGCCGGCGGAGCGCC
>JBAUOG010000405.1:0-14848 GCA_049579625.1 Bryobacteraceae bacterium | reverse complement strand
AGCAACTCGGGCTCAGCCTCCCCGAGAGGTTCGAACTTCATCGCAAATGTAGTGTAGACTCGGCGATTGCCTGAACTCATTCTGAATGACTTAGGTGCCTTCCGGCCTCCGTCGTGACGAACTTCGGCTAGCGTTTAGCGGGAGTAATCCGGGGAAACTCGTTTGAGGGGGTTAGAGGATGCCGATGGTGACGAATCGGACCCGGACACTGCCAATCTGTTTGTCGTGGAGTCTTAGTCGGTTCTGGGACGAACAGGACACCTGTAATGTCTGATTGGATTCTCGCCAGCTCGAATGAGGCGAACTTGGTACGCCGACGGACAATAGCCCACGAAGGCCTCGCAGCCGTTCTCGATGTGCACGGCCACGTATGAGCCGTCGGGGCTGCTCTTTTGCTCGATGATTTTCACAGTTTGGGAGAGACGGCAGTTTGCCATTAAGCCGTAGAAAACGCCGGCGGCGGCAAGCCCGCTAGCCAACTATACACAGGGCCATCATTCTAAGCTTCGCCTTTCGGGTGCGGCTCTGCGTCAACAGGCTTCCAGAGACCGCGATGCAGCAAATAGACAACACGAAAAGCCCGGCGGCAGGCAAACTCAGATCCCGATTTCTGCTCCATCCCCCCGTGATAATGCATAACAGGTAAAGGACGCCTATTGCGGAGAACACTGCCAAGATCAGAGGTGAGATCGCGACTACTACTCGTTTAGTGGCTGTCATGTCGCGGAGACCTTCGGGATTATGGGACGGAGAAACATCGCGAAGTTAGAAATGCTGTCCTGTCTTTCACGCCTTCGTTTCGGCCCGATGAAAGCTCTCCTGAGCATTGTCTCAACCTCCTCGCATTCCAGGCCGCCCACATCGACCGACCAAGGCACGTTCCGACCAAGCGGCCAATCGTCATTACCGACGATATCGCCGTGTATCGAGACTAATCGCGTCGACCCTTTTTGTGGTGCTTGAAGAAAGCCCTTGTCCTGTGCTTTTTGAGGTCGAAGGAGGAAAGACGATGAAGGGTTTGTGGATCTACCCTAGCGCGATCCTCACGAGACTCGGACTGACGAGCTTCGCGATTGCAACACTGTTGGTGGTCTCCATTGGACCAAGGTCCGCACGAGCAGATACTGTCAACTACGACCTCTCAATCTCGGGTGCAGGCGCGCCAACGGTAGTCGGATCGAGCGTGCTCGAGTACGACACCTTCAGCCAAATGTTCACTAACTTGTCGTTCGAGGTCAGTTGGGATTCAGTGTTGATTCCGCTGTATACCCAGGCAATGGCCACAGATCCTACCCAATCTTATTCTTTTTTGATTTCGGTGGGAAGCAACGGCGACTATGAGGCAGAACTGATCAATTCAGATGCTCTGATGGTGGTCTATGCCGGAGAGACTGGTCCAAATGGACCGCCTTCTTTTACCGATTACTATTACGCGGCCACGCTCACTTCCAGTGCCCGAACCCGCTCTGAGTGGCCTCGTGCTGCTCGGTGGGCTGATACTTGCCTGGAAAATGCGAGCGGACGGGCGTCTAGTCCGATAGCAAACCACCTGCGGGGAAACGGAGTCAAAGAGACCTCTCGGCGAAATGAGGTCAGCGGCACATTTCGCCTCTCAGAACAGTCTGAGGCTACTTTCGCAACAATAAGTCTAACCGCTACAACAATTTGCAAGGATTACGCCTGATGTGTCCCGTTATCGTCTGTCAAGAGATTACGCTGATTGGCTGGCCCTCTCAGCAGCACACTATCGCGTGCCCCACTCCCACAGCCCGTACATCGCGCTCTGCGAAAGCGCGCCAGCATGGCGATCTGTCCGCGATGGTGCGCGTCATGCGCCAAAAGATAGCCGAGGAAACTGCCTGCGTCCGGCTTAAAGCCTTTGATGCGGCCATCGCCCGCGAGAGAAGCCTTGAGCAAGTCTCGGACTGCTTCGCTGCTCAACACCAGCGCTTGGGACGCTTCCTCTTATCGCACGTGCCGCCATCCAGTTTTCGAACGGAATCGAGCGGCCAACCCGCACTCTTCAACCACATCAGCCGAACGTTGTTGATATGGGCCACGATGGCTGCGATGGTTCGGCCCTTGCCTCCCGGCGGGGTAGCTGTCCATGCAGCCGGAGGCAGGTTGTCGATCAGATAGCGATTAATGCGATCGTTGGTGGCATAGGCAACGATGAGCGAGTCACTTACATTAAACGGCGCGGTCTCGGCCTTCCTGGCGGGCATGGTGCGGTCCTTTCATCGGGAGATTGTAGCGGTAAGTCGAGCCGTTCGTCAAAGGCTGGTTGTTGGCGGGCTCAAAAACGATTGATGGCTTGCTTTACGGTCGCGGCTCAGAAAGCGTCCGCTTGCTCACGCGCGCGGTTCTGTGCTGAAGTTTTCACACAGACTCTCACGCGCGCTGTTGCTCTGAAAACAGGTGTTGTTGATCTGGGACAGGCTCGCTGTGTCCACGCGGCGTCGGGCTTCGGTGACGAGATAGGGAGATGTGTGCGCGCCTTGGGAAACAGGTGCCTGTCCCTGTCGGCACGGGGAGTTCATAGCAGACACCCAACACAGCCTGAAGGCCGTGCCCACGGATTTTTCGAAAAACGTAGCACCTAGGGTGTTGTTCTACTAGAGACAGGCGAATGTCAAAGCGCGGTAGAGGGATGGCGTCGGATTGGGAACTCTAGGAAAGGACCACGTAGCTGCCTTGGTGCTAGACAGCGTGCTCGATCGGACGCGCGAGGATCCAAAGCAAGAAGCGCGCCAGACCACCTCCGCCATGTTTCGGGAGTTGCGTGATCCGTTGTCGCGATACCTCATTTACGCCGGCACTCCGCGAGCGGACGTCGAGGAGATTGTCCAGGATACGTTCCTGAAGCTCTACCAACATTTGGCAGCGGCCGGCAATCGAACGAATCTGCGGGGATGGATCTTTCGCGTTGCCCACAACCTGGCTTCGAACGAGCGCAAGCGAAGGCGGCGCACCGAGCCGCACGATACGGAACGGCAATTTGGCGGCGTTACGGCAGATCCGGCTCACAGTGCCGAGCACCGCCTACTACACAACGAGAAGATGGATCGCCTTCAGAAAGCTCTTATGCGCTTGCCCTACTCGCACCGGTTGTGCATTCATTTGCGGGCGGAGGGCCTGAAGTACCGAGAAATCGCAGCGGTGCTGGACATGGGCGTGACGACGGTGGCCGATTATCTCCGGCAGGCGTTGGAACAACTCGGGGAGGAGTTCGATGGAAAGTAATTTCGACCGGCAGCAAGACGGACATCCCACCGGGTCGAGGTTGATGGCCGCCCTTGATAACGAATTGTCTCCTCAACAAAGCTCCGCCGTAGAAGTACATGTATCGAAGTGCCCTCAGTGTACGGCGCAATGGGAGCGGCTCCAGCAGGTGAGCCACCGATTGGCGGAGTTCCACCGATCAATTTCTTCAGTGCCTGAATTCGAGCTTCGTCTGCCGTCCAATGAAAAACAGCCCTCGATGGTTGGCGGAGTCGTGGCATTCCTTCGCCGCCCTCAGTTCTTTATGCCGGCAGCCGCTTTGGCAACGGCGGTCATTGGATTGATTCTCTGGACGAATTTCCGAGCGAACGTTGCACATTTGGCGGGCGCCCTGCCGCCGGCTGTCAAGGAACCGGTAGAAACCGGGACGATAGCGTTGAGCAAGCCGGCGCCTCCGGCTGCTCCCCAGACGGAGACCGCAGTGATTCGACCACGACACCTTCGCAGCGCAGGACCAGCACAGCAGGCTGACGTACAACGGCATACGCCAAATCCGCAGTCGAATGCCGCTCCGTCGGAAACCGCGGAGGTCTTCTGGTATCTTCCCTATTCCGATCCGGCGTTGGCAGCGGAGGGCGCGGAAGTCGTGCGCGCCGACTTGCCGCGCGAAGCATTTCTGATGGCAGGCGTGCCGCTGGCGAATATCCCGGCGGCCGGCCCCAAGGATCGGATTGCGGCGGACATTGTGATTGGAGCTGACGGCCTGCCGCGCGCTATCCGCCCGGCTCGTCAACAAACTACGGCCACGGTTATTCCGACAAGACTTTGAACTACGAAAGGACTCATTTATGTTTTTGCGAACACTTCTAAATAAAGATCTGCGGAACCACGAAGCCCGCATCCTGATTCTCCCCGTGTTTGGTCTGGCGCTGGCCGCCTCCCTGACCGCGCAACCGGGCGCGACGGGGGTGGCCGTGGGCAGCGGAACTGTAACCACCGCGGGCCCAATGGTGAAGAACGCGATGTACATTGGCGCGAACGCGACCCTGGAGGGCAAGGTGGTGACCGGCGCGCCTTATACGGCGACGATAACGACCACACTCACTCAAACCCTCGCGGACGGGAACCACATCGTGCAGAAGCAGGAGTCGTCGGTGGCGCGGGACTCAGCCGGGCGGACCCGCCGCGAGGAAAGCCTCAACAATATCGGCCCGTGGTCCACGCCGAATACGAGTCCCATCGTGTTCATCAACGATCCGGTCGCACAGGTCCACTACGTTCTCGAGCCGGATGGCAAGACAGCGATGAAGATGAGCCTGCAAGGCGGACCCATGGCGCCACCGATGAGCGACCAGAAGACCTTCTTCTTCATCGGGCAGCCGGGCGAGACGCTCTCACAAGGGGCACTGCCGGCGCCGCCTCCCGACGCGCAGGTCCACGTCATGACGAGGTCTGTGGCCGGAGCCAGTGTAATGCCGGACGCTGCCCCGGGCCCTAACGTCATGAGGAGCGTCATAGTCAGCGACGCGGAGAATGGCGCGGACGACAAGGTCCAAACGCTGACGGACCAAACCCTCGAAGGCGTATTAGCGCACGGCAAGCAAGTAACGACTACGATTCCAGCTGGAACGATCGGCAACGATCAGCCCATCGTAATCACCTCGGAAACCTGGTACTCGCCTGATCTCCAGACCGTCGTATTGAGCAAGCGGAACGATCCGCGGATTGGTGAATCGGTGATGGCCGTAACCAACATCCAGCGCGGCGAACCGAGTGCGGCGCTGTTTCAAGTGCCGGCAGGATACACCGTTAAGGAAGGCGGCCCTCAGCTGATGAAGATTCAGGCGGAGCACGCCGCGAACCCAGCCCAGTAAACACTGCGACAGCGGCTCCGGGATTCGGGGCAACCGCTCCGTAACCGTCGCGGCTCGGTAGGGTTCCCGAAATCCTGGGGCCGGGTTGGTTCCCGCTACGAAGTGTTACGAGGCCAGCCAGTGTTGGACGCTGGGAGGTTCGGCTCCGCGATGGAAGCGCCAGGCTTCTTCCTGAATTTCGCGGTCGGCAATCGTGGAGCGCTCGTGCTGGCGAAGGTGCTCGGCCCAGTTCTCCACCATGAAGCTCTCCACGTGGCGTGAAGGGTCAGCCGCGTCCTGGTAGAGGCCCCAGCGGATGGCCCCATCGCGGCGCCGGATCCGGCCGAGTTCGTGCATGGCAGTCGAAAATGCGCCGGCATACGCGGCATCCACGTCGTACTCAATCATCACGAGCACCGGGCCGCGGCCCGGATCGGGTGGCGTCGTGAAGACGGGCTCGGGCCAGTATTTGGAGGTCGTGACGTCGCGCTCTTCACCGTGCCGCAACGGGAATTTCTTGACGAGCGGCAAGCTCAGCAGACAAGTTGCTCCCGCTGCATAGAAGGCTTGGCGCGTGCCGAAGCGCTCCGCGACCGCGCCCCACAGCATGCTAGCGAGCGCCATGCCCCCTTGGAAGACCAGCAGATAAACGGCCAGCGCTCGTGCCCGGACCCACGCCGGCAAGACGGTTTGGGCCGCGACATTGAAGCTCGACATTTCTGCGACCCAGGCCACTCCGGCGGCAACCATGACGATGGCTGCTAAAGGGAAGCTGGTGAGCCCTCCCAGGGCGATGGTAACCAGCCCCCAAACCGCGCCGGCAAAGACAACCAGTTGATCGGGTGAGAAGCGCATGCGGAACTTGGCAAGCAGCGCGGCGCCCACCACCGCTCCGCCCCCCAGGCAGCCGAGCAGCAGACCATAGCCTGTAGCGGAGCCCTTCAGCTCGTTGCGCGTCAGGATGGGCAGTATGGACCAGATCGCGCTGCCGCCGATGATGAAGGTGCCGGAGCGAACCAGCACGGCGCGAATGCCGGGCGAGTAATGCACGTAGCGCAAACCGGCCCAGGTCGCGGAAATGATACTCTCATCCTCGCTCGAATCCTGAGTATGCGCCGGGCGCTTCCAGAGAAACAGAACCACGATCACGCCGACGAAGGAGAGCGCATTCAGCAGGAAGACCGCGGCTGGATTGAAGGCGGCAATCATGAAGCCGGCGATTGCCGGTCCCACGGCACGGGCCAGGTTAAAGCCGACCGAATTGAGTGAGATGGCCTGAGGCAGTTCGCGGCGCGGCACGAGTTCCGGGATGATGGCCTGCCATGCCGGGCTGTTGAGCGTGGAGCCGATGCCGAGCGCGAACGTGGTGAGCAGCAGGACGATGGGTGATGCCTTGCCGATGAGGGTGAGCCAGCCAAGCAGTCCGGCGGCGGCGGTCATGAATGCCTGGGTGAAGATCAGCAGCCTGCGGCGGTCGAAGATATCAGCGGCCGCGCCCGCGGGCACGCCCAATAGAAACACCGGCAAACTGGTGGCGGTCTGGATCAACGCCACATAGAGCGGCGACATGCTCAGTTCCGTCATGAGCCACCCGGCCCCGACGTTCTGCATCCAGGTGCCGATGTTCGAGGCGACCGAGGCGATCCACAGCGCCCGGAAGAGCGGGTGGGTGAGCGGAGCCCAGGGTTGTTCAGTGGTGGTGGAACTAGACGCGGCGGTGGCGTTGGCTGCCATGAGGACTGCTGCTAAAGACGTGCTGGAGCCAGTCACGAGCCACGGAGACATCATCCTCCGCCAGGGTGTGACCAGCTTCTCCCCAATGTAGCGTGAGGTCAGCGCGCGAGTCGCGAAGCAGATTGGCCAGCTGCATCACCTGATCGCGCTGGACGATGGGGTCACGTTCCCCGCTGAGCATGAGGATCGGCTTCCGTTCGAGATCCACTGGCTGCGCCGGGATAAACGGCGGCATGGCACGCATCAGGATGGCTCCGGCGAGCAGGCTCGGAAATCGCAGCAAGAGGCTGGCAGCGATATTCGCGCCGTTCGAAAAGCCGACCGCGACCAGCCTGCCCGGATCAAGCGCGTATTGCTCGCCGGCCTGTTGTATGAAGCGGGCCAGCTCGGCCGTACGGATCGTCAAGTCTTCCTGGTCGAATACACCTTCGGCGAGCCTCCGGAAGAAACGCGGCATGCCGCGCTCGAGCACCTTCCCACGCGGGCTCAAAAGAGCTGCGCCCGGCAGAAGCATTCGCCCCAGCGGCAGAAGGTCCGACTCGTTTCCACCGGTTCCATGCAGCAGCAACAGCCCTACGGGTGGTGCGGGCGTGCCTGCTGGTTCAAAAACGTGTTCAAAACCGAGTGAGCCGATCACGCGCCTCCTTTTGGCGTAACAAGCCTCGGCAAGCTCGTTTCGAGTTCCGATCGGATGGATTCGTACCAGGAGGGCAGCTTGAGGGACTCGCCCAGATGGGTTTCGGGCTCGTCGATCGCAAAACCAGGCGGGTCAGTTGCGATCTCAAACAGGACGCCACCCGGCTCCCGGAAGTAGATGGAGTGAAAGTAGTTTCGGTCCATGACAGGCGATACGTGAAGCCCAAGTGTCAACAGAGACTGCTGCCAGTCTATCTGACTGCCGTCATCGTCGGTGCGAAAGGCGACGTGGTGAATGGTGCCCGCACCCATCCGTCCGCGCCCCGGCGCAGCGGCCGGCACGACGTCGATGAAGCCTTCCGACGACCCCGCGCCCACCGAGAAGCGCCGTCTGAGCGTGGCGGCATCGGAGGCAACCGAGGTGAACGTCAAATTCTGAAAGAGATCGGCCGATTCCGGCGTCTTACTCCTATGGCTCAGCGTGACCGAATGGATTGCGGTCACCGCGTATTGCTCCGGGATCGGGCCCTCGGCCCAAAACGAAGTCCGACCCGGAGAAGCCGTGGACGGGAGGTGCTCAACCAGTTCGACTTTAAGATTGTCAGGATCTGCAACCGAGAGAATGGGTTCACCCTGCCTAATACCGGCATCGACTGGATGGAATCCGGCGGCCTCCAGGCGCGCCCGCCACCAATCGAGAGAGCCGGGCGGGATCGCCAAGCCGAACGCGACCGGTTCGCCCGCGCCAATCCGGCCAGGAGCGGCGGATGGCCAGGAGAAGAACGTGACGATGGAACCGGGTGAGCCGGCACGGTCGCCGTAGTAAAGGTGGTAGGAGCCCGGATCGTCAAAGTTAACGGTCTTTTTGACCAGGCGCAGACCCAGCAGGCCGGAGTAGAAATCGAGGTTCTTCTGCGGGTCACTGGCGATGGCAGTGACGTGGTGAATTCCCTGGAGTGGAGGCATAAAGTGGTGGAGTTCGCGGACGCGGACCCTGTGGTAGTTTGATGCGACCTTGCCCAAAAGGACTCGGAGGGCCCGAAAGCCGTTCATTTGCAAGCACAAGGGATTGAGTCCCGATACTCGGTTGAGGCTATCCCGCACTGGGTGGCTGGGTCCTATACTTAAACAAGGAACGTTTTTCCCTATGAAAACCTATTTAAAGTTCGGCGCCCTGATTGCGCTGATAGTTGGGTCGCTGCTTTGGTTGGCCCTGGGCGGCATTAGCGATAGCAAGACGTATTACCGGACCATTGCCGAGTTGAAGCAGATGGGTGACGGCGCGCACGGCCAGAAGTTGAGAGTCGGCGGCGACATCCAAAGCGGCTCCATCGTGAAGAACGGTTCCGAAGTAACCTTCGTGCTGAACCAGGCGGTTCCCTCGCCTGACGGGAAGACCCAGAACGAACAATTGAAGGTTGTCTACAACGGCGTCGATCCGCTGCCCGACACGTTCAAGGACGGCGCTCAGGCGTTGGCCGATGGCCGCCTGGCGTCGAACGGCGTATTTGAAGCCAAAAAGATTCAGGCAAAGTGCGCCTCGAAGTATGAAGCGAAGCCGCAACAAAAGGGTCTCACCCACGACGCTCCGACCAATGTGAGCGCAGTGACTCCTCCCCAGAAGTTGGGCAGCTAGATTCTCTTGGCAAGCAACTGATATGGCTTTCACAGGCTGAAGCCTGTGCCACGTCGAGTTGCTGAGTTTTTGATATGGAGTGGCACAGCCTTTAGGCTGTGATCCGTAGTTTCGTAAGATCTGGTAGAGAAAGAGACTAACCGCACATGGAAAACATCGGCGCGCTTGCAATTCTACTGTCCTTTTGTCTGGCGGTCTTTTCGGTCTTCGCCGCCCTCACGGGCAAATACACGAAGCGTCCATTCTTGGTTCTCAGTGCCGAGCGCTCGGTTTACGCCATTTGGTGTTTGCTGACCTTGGCGTCGGGCCTGCTGGTCAATGCGCTAATTTCAGGCGACTTCCGCCTCTCTTACGTCGCCGCGCACAGCAACCACTCCATGCACTGGGTCTATAAACTCGCCGCCTGGTGGGGCGGGCAGGAAGGTTCATTGCTGCTCTGGGCATGGCTGTTGGCCTCCTACTCCACCGTGATTGTCTACGCGAATCGCCGCAAATTCCGGCAGATGATGCCGATCGTGATCGCGATCCTGATGACCACGCTGGCGTTCTTCACCAGCCTGATCACATTTGTGATTAGTCCCTTCCAGGTGTTGATGGCGGGTAGGGGCATCATCGACGTGGGCGATGGCCAAGGCCTGAATCCGCTTTTGCAGTGGTGGACGATGGTGATTCATCCGCCCATGCTGTACCTGGGTTACGTCGGATTTATCGTACCGTTTGCGTTCGCGATGGCGTCCCTGCTTACCCATCAGCAGGGCGATGCCTGGATTCACACCACCCGCCGCTGGGCCATTGTGACCTGGTTGTTCCAGAGCACTGGCGTGGTTCTGGGGATGGGCTGGGCCTACACAGTTCTGGGCTGGGGCGGCTACTGGGGCTGGGACCCGGTTGAGAATGCGTCACTGCTGCCCTGGATTTCGGCGACGGCTTTTCTGCACTCCGTCATGATGCAGGAAAAGAAGGGCATGATGAAGGTCTGGAACATGGTGCTGGTTTCCGCAACCTTCTTCTTGAGCATTCTCGGCACTACCCTGACCCGTACCGGTCTGGTTTCCTCCGTGCACGCGTTCGCGCAATCTCCCATCAAGCCGTACTTCACGAGCTTTCTATTGGGTGGTCTCGTGCTGACCACGTACGCCATTCTGCGAAATCTGCCGTATCTGCGGAGTGAGGCGAAGTTGGAGAGTGTGATCTCGCGTGAATCGAGCTTTCTCTTCAACAACCTGATCCTTCTGGCAAGCTGCTTCGCCGTGCTTTGGGGCACCTTGTTCCCGGTCGTGATGGAAGCGCTGACCGGCGAGAAAGAAACCATCGACGCGCCGTACTATAACCGCGTGAATATCCCCATCGCCCTCTTCCTCTTGTTCCTGACCGGCGTTGGCCCGCTGATCGCGTGGCGCAAGAGCTCCTTCGACAGCCTGAGGCGCGCCTTCATGGTTCCCACCATCATCGGCGTGCTGACCATGGCTGCGCTGGCCGTCGGCGGCATGCGCCAGGTGACGGCGATGATTTCGTTCGGCCTGGTGGCATTCGTGACCGCCACCATTGTTTCCGAATTCTTCAAAGGCACGCGGGCCATCCACCACAAGGAACATATCAACGTCCCGCGAGCGGCCTTTGAGCTGACCTGGCGGAATACGCGCCGCTACGGCGGCTATGTTGTCCACATGGGCATCGTGTTGATGTTCATCGGCTTCACCGGCGCGGCGTTTAATCTGAAGGAAACGAAAAACGTGGGGCTCGGCGAAACGGTTCGGTTTGGACACTATGACTTGAAACTGTTAGCCGTGAACGACGGCACGAATGATAATTACGATTACTCGCAGGCAAGCGTGGATGTGATCAAAGATGGCAAAGTGGTTGACCAGTTGAGCCCCGAGATCCGGCTATATAAGGCCAGCCAGCAGCAGAACTCCATGGTCGGCATTCGCCGCCGCCTTAACGAAGACCTATATGTGAACTATTCCGGCGTTCTGCCCGACGGCAGCAAGGCAACCTTCCAGTTCCACCAGTTCCCGCTGGTCTCCTGCATTTGGCTTGGGTACTGGGTGCTGTTGCTCGGTACCCTGATTTGCTTGATTCCCAGTAAGGTGCGCCTGCAGTACGCGCGCACGGAGGTGGTAAGTGTGGCAAGCGTGCCTCAGACCGTTGAATCGTAGATTCACGCCGGGCTTTATGCGGAACTGGAACATGAAGTTGGTGGCAGCGTTCGTGCTTTCGCTGTCGTTTGTGGTGGCGCAGGATCCCACATCTTTGATGACGTCGGAGGTGGCACGGGTTGGCAATCGTCTGGCGTGCCGCTGTGGCGGCTGCCGCAATACCGTGGGCGATTGTCCCATGATCAAGTGTCATTCGGCTGATCCGATGAGGCGGCGAATCCACGACATGCAGGCGGTCGGGATTACCGATGACCAGATTGTCCAGACGATTGTCCAGGAAGAAGGCATTGTCGCCTTGGCCTCGCCTCCGGGGACGGGGTGGGGCCTGTTCACTTGGCTCGGGCCGGGCATCGCGCTGCTGCTAGGCTTCTACGCCTATACCGTCTGGGTGCGCCGCAACAAGGCTGCGCCGGTGGCCATGACTGCCACGGACAACGCGCTGATAGAGCGGTTCCGCGATCAGATGGACCGGGAACTGGATGAGCCGTCTGACAAGACGACCGGGGGGAAGCCAGAGAAGAAATGACGATAACCGTTGCAATTGCCCTGACGTTGGGGGTGTTGCTTTTCACCTTGTTTGTCCGCAAAGAAGACCTGCCTGAACCCATCCCCATTTCTCCGCTGCAGCATCTGGAAGAACGTAAGGCGGCCATTTACGACAATCTCCGAGATCTCCAGTTCGAGTACCGGCTAGGCAAGCTCTCCGATTCTGACTATCAGGCGACGAAGCTGTCGCTGCAAAAGGAACTGGCCGTCGTTCTCGCCGAGATTGAAAGCACCGCCAGCAAACTCGGATTGACCACCAAACGGGTACCGGCCAAGCAGGTAGCCAAGCCCAAAGCACCGGCACCGAAGCCCGTAGCGGCGGCTGTGCCCAGTGCCGCTGTGATGGTGCCCGCGGGTGTGGCAGAGAAACCTGAAGCACCCGCGCCCGTCCCTCCAGGACTCGTCTGCCGGAGTTGCGGCGCGAAGTTTGAGAAGCCACTCAAGTTCTGCGGAGAGTGCGGAAAGGCAATGGCATGAGAGCCGCGATTTCGTATTGGCCGGCGCTGGCTCTAATCGCTCTGGCACCAGCCGCGTTTGCCGCTGTCGATGGAACCGTGATCAACGGAACAACGGGCAAGCCTGAGCCCGGTGTTTCGATCACATTGGTAAGGCCCGGACAGAATGGCATGGAGACCATCGGCACCACCACCAGCGATGCCCAGGGCCATTTCAAGTTTGACGCAGCTGAACCCGGGGGCGGTCCGGAACTGCTGCAGGGCAGTTACAAGGGCGTCAACTACAACAAGATGCTGACACCCGGCACGCCGACCAACGGTGTGGAATTGAAGGTCTTTGAAGCCTCGAAATCCCCAGCCGACGCGAAGGTGTCGCAGCACATGCTGGTCATCGAGCCGTCGGCGAATCAGATCGGCGTCAGCGAGACGATCATTGTCCAGAATGACGGAACCACGACTTATTCCAATGACGAGTTGGGCGGCGTCCGGTTCTATCTGCCCGCCGGCGCCGGCGGAAAAGTGGGGGTGAGCGTCAAGGGCCCGGGCGGTATGCCGTTGCCGCGCAGCGCCAGGGAGACCGAAGAGAAGGGCGTGTTCAAAGTCCCGTTTGCGATCAAGCCCGGAGAAACCGAGTTCGATCTGACTTACGCCGTGCCGGCGGCGGACCCGCTGAAGTTTGAAGGGCGGGTGGTCGGTATCAAAGGCCAGCCGGCCGGGCCGCTGCGTCTGGTTGCGCCGAACGGCGTGACGCTGGAGGGCGCCGATCTGAAGAAGATTGGTCAGGAGCCGAATTCGCAGGCGACCATCTACGACGTCACGGCGACGGGCCCGTTCTCGGTCAGCGTGCAGGGGATGGGTAGCTTACGCGGAGGCGGCGATTCGACCGGCACTGACACTAGTGACGCGCCACAGATCGAAGCGGTGAAACCGCCGGTTTATCGCTACTTGCCCGCCCTGATTGGGCTGGCGCTCGGCATTCTTGGGCTCGGGTTGCTGATTCTCTATCGTTCATCGCCCGTTCGCGCCGAATAGGGATGGGCCAGTAGACTCCATGCCCGTCATCGCGCTCGCCGATGTCTGGAAGTTCTACGGAAACTTCCCAGCCCTTCGGGAGATAGAGTTCACTCTGGAGCCAGGTTGGTGCTGCGCTTTGCTCGGCCGCAATGGCGCCGGCAAAACCACGCTACTGCGCGTTCTGGGCGGCCTCTCGCCTTTTCAACGCGGCTCGGTTCAAGTGCTTGGCAGCCAGGTGCGCAGCGAACGAGCGCGCCAGCAGACCGGATTCCTGGGCCATGGCATCGGCGTTTACGAAGACCTGTCCGCACGCGAAAATCTGACCTTCTTCCTGCGCGCCGCGGGAGCCGATGTCGACCGAAGCCACATTATGGACTGGCTCAAACGGGTGGACCTCGCGCGTGTCGCCGACCTCCCGGTGCGACAGTATTCACGCGGCATGCGGCAGCGTCTGGCGTTGGCGCGAACCTTTCAGCACTCGCCCCAATTGCTGCTGCTTGACGAGCCATTCACCTCGCTCGACGACCGCTCCATGCGGATACTAACCGACTTGCTGGCCGAAGCTCGGGCCCGCGGTGCAACCATTATTCTCTCCACGCATCAGCTCCGCGAGGCACTTGCCATCTCATCCCACGTTGCGATTCTGGAACAGGGGCAGTTGCGGTATTTCAGTGAGCGCACGCAGGCCATGATCGATGACCCTGCCGTGCTGTACACGCTGCGCGAGGAATTGGGAATCGCGTGAGTGGCCTCTCCTATGCGCTAGCCATCGCGCGAAAAGACCTGGCGATCGAGTTCCGCACCAAGGAGTCGCTGAATGCGGCGGGGGCTTTTTCCATTGTCATTCTGCTCTTGTTCAGCTTTGCTTTCGATCCGGCTTCGGACACCATCACCGAGATGGCGGGCGGTTTGTTGTGGTTGGTGTTTGCCTTCGCCGGGGCGCTGATCTTCAATCGCGGGTTTGCGCGCGAGCTGCCCAACGAGTGTCTGGATGCGCTGATGGCTTCGCCGGTTCCCGCCGCCAGCCTGCTGGTTGGCAAAGCGATCACCAGCTTGGTCCTGTTGATCATCGTTGAGTTTGTTTCGTTGTTTGTGTTCGGCATCTTCTACAACATGAATTGGTGGAAGCACGGGCTGGAGTTGTTCGTCGTGCTGGTTATGACCACCTGGGGTATCTCCATCGTAGGCGCCGTATTTGGGGCTCTGACCGTCAACCTGCGCTTGCGCGAGCTGATGCTACCGGTGTTGATCTACCCCTTGCTGATCCCGTTATTGATGGCCGCCATTGAATTGACCAGCGCGTTGCTGAACAATGAGCCGCTAACGCCTGAGGTGCTGATTTGGGGCCGTGTCCTGCTGGTTTTCGATATCGTGTTTACCGGGTTGTCGGTGTTGCTGGCGGAGGCAATTCTGTTGAACTGAAACGCCGAGCGCTCCCTCACGGTCGCGCCTCAGTTTCGGCATCCGGCGCCCGCTTGCTTGCTCCGCGGCGGAGAGCGACGCGCGCGGTTCAGTGCTGGAGTTTTCACCCGACTCGCCGACAAACGGATGTCCAGACATTTGCGACCCTATCTATGCTTAGTACCTCAATAC
>JBAUOG010000404.1:0-3002 GCA_049579625.1 Bryobacteraceae bacterium | reverse complement strand
GGTTCAGGCTCAGCAAGGCAAGGCGCTGGCTGATGTCGTCATGAAGCTCACGAGCGATGCGAGAACGTTCCTGTTCCTGTGCGTCGATCAATTTGCCGCTTAGTTTCTCAAGCGCTTCCTGTGCGTGCTTCTGGTCGGTGACGTCGACCGCCGAACCGATGAACCCCGAGAAGGTTCCGTCGGCGCTGATTCGGGGCACCGCCAAATCGTACATCCAGCGGTAGACTCCGTCGCGGCGCCGGAGCCGGTACTCTTTGGAGAAACCGGAGCGGAGCTTATAGGCCTTCGCGTTTGCCTCCTGAACGCCGGGCAGGTCGTCGGGGTGGATATACTTCGTCCATTTCTCGCCGATCGCCGCATCCGACGAGCTGGTGGAAAAATCGAGCCGCTTATCGTTCTGATAAGTCACGTTCCCGTCCATATCCGACGTCCAGATCAGCGATGGCGCAGCGTCCGACATGACACGGAGGCGTTCTTCGTTTTCCCGAAGGGCGCCTTCAGCCTTTCGTTTACGGAGCCGCTGCCATAGCAATCCAGCGATCAAGACTGACTGAAGGAAAATCACCACGGCTGCGGCTACGACGTACTTCCAATACAAATCCCAAACGGATGGCTGCCGATACAAAACAATGCTTCCCGTAGGGAGCGCCACCTCGGATAGATGCCAGTGGCGGAGCTGACGCCAGTCAACGCAGGGATAGTCGGGGGCATCGTGAATGACCGGAATGTTCGTGGCATTCTCTCCTGAGAGCACGCGAGCAGCTATTTCGGCGGTCCTCGTCTCGTGTTGCGCGACGTCGCTGCAGACGCCGCCGACGGCTCCGTAGTCGAAACAGTGGTCGTTCACGCAATACGTCGGGAAGCGGCGCGCGACGTCTTCAAGGACCTTTGTCGTTGGGAGCGCCGGCTGGGATGAGGAGACGGGCACCAGCAGAAAGAGAACAACGGTATGGGGAGGGAGTGCGGCTACACGTTCGAGCAGCTGGTTGGGTGGGAGGTCCACCAGATCGATGTCATTCAGCGTATCCGCGTGCAGGCGCAGCTCTTCATCCGCTCTATCCAGCCATAGCTGGCCATAGCTTGAGTTCGCTCCGATAACAGCCACGTTCTTCGTGTCAGGGTTCAGGCGGAGGGCGAGATCGAGCGTGGAACGAATATCGTATTCGCTGGTCACTCCCGTAACGCCAGAGGCCAGATCAAGGCTTTGCAGCCTCAGGGCGGCGACATCCATGAAAACAACGGGAACACCTGCAAATACTTCACGTCGGTGGTGGATGACAAACTGAAGCGCCGGATAGTGATGGGCAACCACAAGGTCGAGCTTTTGTCCCTCGTAAGAATGGCGAAGAGTCTGAACTAGGCCACTGTCGAAACCATCACCGTAGCGGTAGGATTCGAGGCGTTCGACCTGGAAGTTCACCCGAGCCGAGACGTGTGACCGGACGGTCGTTTCCAAAGGCTCCAGAGAATCGTACTGGTCGCCGAAGGAGAAGCTATCCAGGATCAGGACGGTTTTTTCGGATGTACTCGCGGCAGGGGGCTCGTCGGCAGCGCAGGGGAGAGCCGTGAAACCCAAGACGGAGAGGGGAATGAAAATGAGCGGGCGCACTAAGAACGTGGCGGCTAGCGCACGGCCGAGGTACCGCCAACGTCTTGAAACTTGCGCCTCCTTCAGGCGTCGGCAAACTTGGCCGCCGATGTTACCGCAGCACGGGCAAAATGCGAGTCTCGATCTCAATCACCTCCGGCGACGGCTAAGCAAAATCCCTATTTGTTTATGATACGCGTTTTCGGGGGGCCATCAGCGCCGACCGAGGTGGAGTTGCAGGGACGCGTTCGCGGATGCCTTCGCCAATCGGCCCCGTGCGGTCAAACCGGGCGTTGAGCCATTCGACCATCTCGCGCTCCCAAGGCGGCACATCCGGCAAAGTGTGCCACTTGCCAGTCCCGTGCGCTCCGCCGGGAATTCGAATGATGTCGCACCGCACGCCCACTTTTCCGAGAGCCGTCTGGAGATTCGTGTCCTCTGAAAACGGGATGTATTCGTCCTTATCGCCCTGGATGAGAAGGAACGGGGGAGCATCTTTGCTCACGTACGTGATCGGGGATGCTTCCTGAAGCGCGGCCTGCTCGCCCTTCTGCTGGATGAACGGGTCGAGCAACGCATGAACATCCTTATTCAAAGGGACGGTCGCGAAGCTGCTTTGGGCATAGAGAGTGACGTCGGCTTCGACTTTCGCGCTCTCACGGTCGACCGGATCTTTGGCGTTCGGATCGCCGGGCGCATTGAGCAACCCCACCATATTGCTGAGAAAGCCGCCTGCCGAGCCACCAATCAAGGCGATTTCATTGGGATCGGCATTCCACTGCCGCGCGTTGTGGCGGATATAACGGACGGCTCGCTCAACGTCATGAACCATGTGCGGATAGGGATATTTTGGTGCGAGGCGATAGTTAATCGAGAAAACGGCATAACCCGCCGGCGCAAGAAAGTCGGCGCAGTATGCTTCGCTGCCGCTTTTACTGTTCCCGCGTTGGTAGCCTCCGCCGTGGATGATGATGGCGATGGGGTGCATGCCTGGCCCCGCAGGAGCGTAATAATCCATGGTCAGCGTTTCATCGCCGGCTTGGCCGTAGACCAGACCCTCTTGGGTGGGTGTTCGCGCGGTGGCCGCGAAGAGCTGAGGCGATGTGAACAGCAATGCTGCGAAGAGTAGGGCCACGACAGGCAGTTGAGCGCACATAGCAACGACTATATCCACATGAAAACTCCAGCACTGAACCGCGCGCTTCACGGTGACGGCTCCGTCAGCATCCGCTTGCTGACGCGCGCGGTTGCTCTGAAAATACGCCGGCGAGTTTCGCTCCGTCGTTATCGAGTTTCCGAAGCTTTGCGCTCGCTCCCTCACGGTCGCGGCTCCGTTTCGGTCCGCTTGCCCCCTCCGCGGCGGAGAGCGACGGTCGCGGTTGTTCTGAGAATACTTACTTGGGAAGCCTTAGAA
>JBAUOG010000403.1:0-1643 GCA_049579625.1 Bryobacteraceae bacterium | reverse complement strand
GCACTCGCCGAAGCGAGTCGGTAAGTCTAACCTGATTCCAAATATCAAATCGTCGTGGCCGCTCCGTAGCACTTACGGCATTAGAGGCCCGATCTCACCTTCTTTGCTTTAGACGCATGATCAAAATCGGCATTCTAGGCTACGGCTACTGGGGCCCCCGCATCGTAAGAAACTTCCACAACATCGAGGGCTGTGAAGTCTCGGTGGTGTGCGACAAGAGGCATGCGGCGCTCAAGCGTGCGGCCCACGATGTTCCCGGCGTGCATGTAACGTCGAACCCTTCGGAGGTCTTGTCAAGCGCCGACATTGATGCGGTAGCAGTCATCACGCCAGTCTGCACGCATTTCGAGCTAGCCAAGGCCGCACTTGAGAACGGAAAGCACGTCTTCGTGGAGAAGCCATTCACCGCGACTGCGCTCGAAGCCGAGCAGCTGATCGAGTTGGCGGACAGAAAAAAGCTCCAAATCATGGTGGATCACACCTTTCTGTTCACTGGCGCCGTCCGCAAAATGAAGCAGCTGATCGAGCAGGGTGATCTCGGAAAGCTCTACTACTACGATTCGATGCGCGTCAATCTCGGCCTGTTCCAACACGACGTGAATGTCATCTGGGATCTCGCTCCGCACGACCTTTCCATCGTGGATCACCTGGTTAGCGAGCGGCCTGAATGCGTAGTGGCCACGGCCCAAGCCCACCTGAGTGAACTTGAAGACCTTGCGCACATCACGGTGTACTTCAGCAACCGTGTGATCGCCAATATCAACGTCAATTGGTTGTCTCCCGTGAAAGTGCGAACGACACTGATCGGTGGTGAAAAGCGGATGCTGGTGTGGAACGATCTGGAAGCCGACGAAAAGCTGAAGATTTACGACAAGAGCGTGCAACTGGGAAACGGCCACAAAGTCGAGGAGATGCTCGTGAGTTATCGCACCGGCGACATGTGGGCGCCCAAATTGGACCCCGCTGAGGCGCTCGCCGTTGAAAGCCAGTACTTCATCGATTGTGTGTCGAACAACGTTACTCCGTTCAATGACGGGCGCGCCGGCCTGAGAGTCGTGAAGATCCTTGAGGCCGCCAGCCAGTCCATGAAGGACCGCGGTCACCCGGTCGAGTTATGAGCAGCTATCTGTGTATCGCGCCGGACGTCAAGCTCGGCTTGAACGTAACGCTATCCAAGTTCATCAATCTCTATGGCTGCGAGATTGGCGACAACACCAAAATCGGCTCGTTCGTGGAAATCCAGAAGAACGCGCGCGTTGGAAAGAACTGCAAGATCTCGAGTCACACCTTCATTTGCGAAGGAGTATCGATTGAGGACAACGTCTTCATTGGTCATGGCGTTAAGTTCATCAATGACACCTATCCACGCGCCACCAACCCTAATGGCGATCTGAAGACCGAAAGCGATTGGAAGGTCGAGCCCACGGTTGTAAATGCGGGAGCGTCGGTCGGATCGGGCGCAACCATCCTAGCGAATGTCGTCATTGGCGAACGAGCCATCGTGGGCGCCGGCAGCGTCGTGACCAAGAACGTTCCACCCGACTGCATCGTCGTCGGCAATCCGGCGCGAGTTCTACGTGTCCTAAATCCCGAGGAAGCGCATGCGCCCACGCCCAAGAAATAGAAACTCATCGCACCTTGCA